>NZ_LXJQ01000018.1:0-91788 GCF_001728925.1 Pseudomonas sp. 1D4 | reverse complement strand
TTTTTTGTGGGCGGGGAGGGGAGGTGTGGTCAGGCTTGCGCTTGGGCCGCGCGCCTTGAGGCCGTCTCGCGGGCTACGGCCTTCCAGGTCTTCTGCTCCGGCTCCAGCTCGGGATAGGCCTTCACGGCGGGGTTGATGAGGTCCATGACGATCATGCCCATGGCTTTGCCGGTGATCCGGGTCAGGTCGTCCTGCTGTGCCTCCGTGAGGTGGGGCAGCGCCTCGCGGAGCAGGTCATTCAGCGCCGCCAGCGCATCGATCCCGCCGTCCCGTATGGCCTTTGCGGCGTCCAACGTCAGTGTCATGGGGCATCTCCATCCTGGGAATTGGGAGCGGCAGTATGGCAAAAGCCAGTCGAGGGGGCAGCCAGTTCAGTAGCTCAGATTGGCAGAGCTTCCTTAAGACAAACAACCTGATCAGCTGCATGAATCGACGCGGCAACTGCCACGACAACGCGGTCGCGGAAAGCTTTTCTAGTTGCTGAAGCGGGAGCGTATCCGACGGAAAACCTACGGCACCCGCGAAGAAGCCCGCAGTGATGTGTTCGATTACATCGAGATATTTGTAACCCTAGCGCCGGCACAGCAGCGCTATGCAGCTATCGCCAGTAGAGTTTGAAAAGCGCTATTTCCAGAGATTGGAAAGTGTTTAGGAAAACCGGGGCGATTCAGGCGGACGCATTCTTACGCTGCAGAAAATCCTGGCGTCACTCAACTTTGACCATAACAATGTGCTATGCCCATCTATCACCGGATCATATTTAAGGTGCAGTAAATTTTGGATCGTTATGCGCAATTGCGCGGCAATAAAAAGCCCCTGGTACGGGGCTTTTAGTTATCCAAGTTGGTGGAATTCGATAAGTCGGTAGATCTCGCGTGGCTCTCTGTTTAGGGATTTCACATGCTTGATGTAAATGTTGGCCCTGCACGATCTTCCAAGAACTGCGTTTCCATGAGCGACTACTTTCATGAAGTGCTCGGTCGCCTCCTTGGTAGCGGTGCCATAAATGGTTTCGCCGGAGCTGATCTTAATCTCGAATTTTCTGTGCTCTGGAAGGAATCCAGTCAGCACTCCTTCAATTCTCTCCATGGAGTCCTCGATCTGAGTCGCTTCTGTACGTACTCTTCCTCGATGGATTGATCTGTCGTCAAGTGTAATGTCGGTATTGTCTTCGACTATTCGAATGGTGGCCTCGGAGCTATCTAGGTCCTTGAAGAACTCTCTTAATGTAATAAGGGTTCTTGAGTCCAGTTCCTCCGCAGCTCTTTCGAAATCCTCTTCATTTGAAGAGCTTACACGATAGAGTAATTCAGTAACGGTGCTTACGACTTCCTTAAGGGCCGTGTCGTGCAGCTCATCTTGGTTAGAGAGTTCATCAAGAATGAACCCAAAGGATCCATGAGTCAGGCCTGTAACCATTAATTCAGTGCTTTGCTTAAGCGGGACCTTTCCTCGTTCGCCAATAGCGCCTAATTCAGATTTTGCGAAAGTTTTGGAAATCAATTCTTGGTAGTTGCCTAGGGCTTTGCTGGCAAACTCTGCAGCGATGCCCCTCGATCCTATTACAGGGCGTCCGCTAAAGTATAGTGCGACACTTGCAAATGGATTTGGATTGCTTTCTAGGCTCTCTATGTCTTTTGATATTTCTTCTAGGCGCTGTTTGTACTGAATTTGACCTACGATATCGCCGTATTTTTCTGCGTCAGCTAAAAGCGCTTTTAGACCAGATTCTTCTGCCTTGAGCGAGTCCGTTGTAAGTTTGCGAGGCATTTACTCACCTCCCGCTAGTATTTGGCGAGCTGCTTCGTCGTCATCAATTAGTGGGACGGCTAAAATTCCTTTCCAGAGGTATGTGTCTCTCTGATGCGAGAAGAGACCGAACCAGAATCTTGTACTGGATACTATCGCCTCGGTTGGAAGGCTGAGGTCAACGTGGTATGAGTCGCACATATGTGTGTCTTTGATCAGCCTTTTGTCAAAGACATGCATGTTTTGCTGTACGAACCCCTGCCATGCGGACATTTCTTCCATTCCAGTCGGACGCCTGGCAAAAGTCACGATGTCGACGTCCTTCGGCGGTCTTCCTCTGTATCGTTCACAGTCTTCTAGATAGCTTCCTGCAAGCCATTGAAAGCCTTCTACAAGCCCTGCTTGGCGTAGTTGCTCTCTGAAGTTTAGTAGACCCTCGAAAATAGCCTTTCGTTCTGGGGTTGACGTAAACCGAGAGGCTACTACTGCCATTGACGTGCCATAGGGCGCCATCGCGGCAGAGCTAGTAGGGCCAAATTCCTGGATGAACGGAGGTAAGACACCAGACTGATTCAGGGCGGGGATCACAAGAGGTTCCTTCTCTTTGCCGTAGCGCTGTGCTGCGTACTGAACCAAAAAGCAAAGCCTAATGCCACCATTTTGAGTGCCATAGGAAGGCCATGCGACAGGATGCGCTTCAGTTCCTAGAATCGACAGTTTTTCGACACTTAAAAAGCAAGAACGAAAAAGCCCCTGAGATTCGCTAAGAAAATCAGGGGCTTATCGTTTGCGTTTGGTGGCCGGGGGGATTTGAACCCTCCGCCACCCCAGCAAATACGGGCCTTCCCGTGTATTTGCTGTCATTACCCTGTCATTCCGTCTAGTTTCTTCTCCGCGCTGAACACGGATACGGCCTTAGATCCTGCACTTGGATCAGAGGTCGGCATCCAGCGCCCATAGACCCTGGCGATCATAGTCCAGTCAGAGTGTCCCATCTGCTCCGCCACCCACATTGGGTGTTCGCCAGCGGACAGCATCATCGACGCATAGGTGTGCCTGGTCTGGTAAGGATAGCGATAACGCACGCCAGCCTTCTTCAGTGCGTAAATCCACATCGTCTTCCGGATCGGTCCATCTCCGGCCCACCGCTCGCCCGTCCTTGGGTTCTGGAAGATCTCGCGATCGGCCAGGTAGGTGAGAGCCTTCTGGGCATTCAGCGCTTCCAGTGCCGGCGCCAACAGCTTTATGCGCCTGTTCCCCGCGACCGTCTTGGTCACCTCTGCCTCTCCCTTCGCGGCCTGGGTCATCGCCCTGCGCACGCACACCTCCCCTCTGATCCAGTCCACATCTCCCCAGTCCAGCGCGATCAGCTCGCTCGTGCGCATGCCGGTCCAGAATGCGAAGCGGATCATGTTCCGTCCTTGCTCCGGCAGTGCTGCAAGAATCGCCAGCTGCTCCTGTGCATCGAACGGATCCACGTCGTCATCGGTGCTCGGCGCCTCCTTTCGCCGATAGGTCCAAGAGGCGAGCGGGTTGTCATCGATGAGCTCCTCTTCTACAGCGTCGGTAAGAGCCGAGCGAAGACAGCTCTGAATGTTGGCCAAACGCTTGTTTCCGACCGCCAGAGTGTCGAGCCAGTCCTTGATCATGCGCCTGGTCAACTGCGACGGCATCAACTCACCAAACTGAGGTACCAGCCTTCCCGCGATGATCTTCCTGTAACCATCCCAGGTGCTCGACGAAACGTGCTTTCTCTTCGCATCGAGCCAGCGCGGAAGGAAAGCGCCCAGAGTTTCCAAGCGCTTGGCGGGCGTGAACTGCTGCGCCCGTGGAGAGCCTGGAAACGTCGCCGCGTAGACGAACGTTCCATTGGCGATGGACAGCTCAATCGCCGCCTTGTGCTGCTCGGCTCGCTTCAGATTAGTGGCGGTGGGCTTGAGCTTGATCCGCTCGCGACACCTGATCCCCTGGTACATGAACGTGATTTCGATGCTGGAGTCAGAGATTGCTCTGACCCCTCTCCCATCTCTACCCATCTTTCATAGCCTTCAATGTCTATGAGGGTCCGCTGGTCCGGGGCCCTCTTCCAGATCTCCCCGAGTCTCCAAATGCCATCGCGGATTTTTGCCCTGATGGCGGCTTCGGTGTAGCCCGACTCGGCTGAGAACCTCTTCACGGTGACATAGCGAGTCACGGCCACGCCCTCCGCTCTATCAACGACCGTGGCGTGCTACGGTCGGTAGTGCGCGCGTCTTGTGGCGCGCATCCTTCTGTTTCGTCCCAGGCCTGGAGTTCACTGCCAGGAAGCAGCTTCTCGACCAGATCGGCCACCTCAAGGACGCCGGCGGCGTAGCTCTCAGGGCGCCCAGATGCGGCTGTCTGCAACTGCTCCAGCAGGCGCTCTAGATCCTGGCGAGTCGTGAGCATGGCCTGGGCGCGCTCGCAGATCCCGAGCGCCTCCCGCCTGCCTTCAATCCGCAGGACCATATCGATCCTGGGTGCTGCCGCTGGCTTGGCTTGAACTGGTGGCGCTGGAAGGCGGCACTCCATCTTCGTTGCCACTGGCGCTGCGACGCTCGGGCGCTTGGTGGTAGTGGCACGGGGGCAGGCCTTGGCTCTGGCCCGTCCAAGCGCTGCTCTGGCTATAGGGTTCAAAGCTGGATCCTCCCGCTCTGAGCCCGTAGGGCCTGTTCCTGAAGTTCGGGCTCGCTCACTTCAGGCCAGCACTGCAGCGCAGCCCGGCCGCGATAGACACAGGTGATGTCC
This sequence comes from Pseudomonas sp. 1D4, assembly GCF_001728925.1. Lineage (NCBI taxonomy): Bacteria > Pseudomonadati > Pseudomonadota > Gammaproteobacteria > Pseudomonadales > Pseudomonadaceae > Pseudomonas > Pseudomonas sp. 1D4. Next base: position 87,273 of record NZ_LXJQ01000018.1, on the reverse strand, counting down.
TGGCTGTTCACACGCTGCAGGCCCTTCTCCCGGTCCACCAGCTCGCCGAAGAAGAACAGCCCGCCGGTAAGCAGGAAGAAGAGAGCCGCCACAGCCAGCCCTCCTTCGAAGACGGCTCTCATTTCGAACTCCTTGGCGAATCCGCGGCGTCGTTGTGATGGTCTGAAGCGCTGTCAGGTGCGGGCTTATTCCATGCCTGGGCCAGGCCTTCGGTGGTGAAGGCCTGCACGGTGCGGTTGCAGCTGGGGCAAGTCAGGCTCAGGAAACCCGCGTGCACCATGCCCATCAGCTCACCTTCGTAGCCGCAGTGGCACGGCTTGATCTTCTCGCTCACTTCACCACCTCCGGCGCGCGCTCGATGGTCCTGCTGCTGCCGTCATTGCTGTGCACCACCAGTGCCGGCCGCTGGATCGTTTGTGTGCCGTCCTGGTAGAGGCGGCGAGTGGGGACCCCGTAGAACGGCCCGCCCGGGGCGAACGGATCGGGCATCTTGTCCATGTTGTCGGCCATGATGGTGAGCAGGCAGTGGAACAGCGGGCCATCCTTCGAGTCGCTTTGCCGGCGGCCGCTCATGCTCGCCGCGCTGTCTTCCAGGCCGTGGACAAAGCACAAGTCCCAGAGGAGCCGCCCAGGCTTTGGCGCAGGGTCGAGGCCAACGCGGTGCACCTGATTGATGCCGAGGCAGTCGCACAAGTCCGAGTAACTGAGATCGGAGAACAGCCGCAGGGACTCAGCCCCCAGCAGCCACTTACCGAGCGCGCGCCGAGTCTCTTCGGTCGATGTCCGCACACCTTTCCACAAGGCCTCCCACTTCTTGAGCATGAGCCGTGCCTGGAAGCTGCTGTCCGCCTCCAAGACCTTCTTGGCCTCGCTGTAGTCCTCGATGTCGAAGCGCAGGTCTGCCTGCCTGGACAGTCGCCTCGCAACCAAGAGGAGTGTCCTGGGCTTCAGGTGCTGCATGGAAAAAAGCTCAGCCAAGCGATCCAGATGCTCGGGCTTCATGGGGAGGAAGGAACGGCTTGTCATGACCAGCACCTCACGGCCGGCGCGGGCTGGTCGAAGGCTTCAGGGGGCAGCGGTGCCTCCCAGCGCTCGCGCCAGCCGTAGTCGGCGATTTTGATATAGGCGGCCAATCCCACGATCAGCCACGCAGGGGGAAGCAGGAAGGCCAGCAGGACCAGCTCGGGCCGGCCGCTGGTGAGCATGAGCGGTGCCAACTGGTGAGCCATGACGGCGGCGAGGAAGAGCCACAGCAGGGCGGCGACGAGCAGGGCGATGGTCTTGAGCATCACAGGGCACCTCGGTTGGCGAGGCGGCGCACCACCTCTTCGGAGTGGTTGGCGGCGGCCTGCAGCTCGGCAACGGTGACCGACTCAATCGGCTTGCCCAGCGTCTGCAGGTACTCAGCAAAGGCGCGTTGCGCCGGCCGGTTCCAGTGGTTGCAGAAGGCTCCGATGTCGCGCAGGTGCTCCTGCAGGTCCAGGGCGAGGAAGTCGAGGCTGTCCGGGTTCCAGACCATGTCACACCACCCAGGCCATTTCGGCCGCGCGGGCAGCGTGGACCAGCTCGCTGCGGCGAGCCGGGCTTGGCCTACGGATCATTTCGTGCTGCTGGTCAGCGATGACGGCATGGGCCGCCAGAACTGCGCACAGTGCGGGGGTGATGAGGCCGCGCTTGAATGCCTCGGCTACCATGGCCGCGCGGCGGGTGACACCCAGCTTGGTGCTCAGCGACAGGAGGCGCTTTTCGATGGTGCCCGGGGCGACTCCGAGGTCTTTGGCAGCTTCCTTGCTGGTGAGGCCGGAGGCGATGGCCAGGAGGCACTCAAGCTCGCGCGGTGCGGCTCCTTTGCCAAGGAAGCCGGTGAAGCCATGTGCAGTGATAACGTCCATTTTGAGATCTCTGCCGAGGAGGTGATGCGGCAGAGATTACAAACAGAATTTGTAGTTTGCAAACATAAGTTGTAAATGCGAGCCAAAAAAAGCCGGCTTCAGCCGGCCTTTGAAGTCCTACCAGAGCATGGAGGACCAGAAAACACGCCCGAGGATAGAGATGTTCTTCTGCTCCATTTCCTCAAGGGTGTATTCCTCGTCCGGGTACTCCTCACGGTTGAAACTCCGCATCCGAATCCCCCCATCGGGAAGCCTATGAAGAGTCTTCACCCGTAACTGACCGTCGTGATTGATGGCGTAGGTCTTGCCATCACGGACGATGGTGGAGCCCGTATCCACGCCTACCGTGCTCCCGTCTGGCAGCATCGGCGCCATGCTATCGCCGTGAACAGTTACTGCTACCGCTTTGTCGAATTGAACGCCCTGATTGCGCAGAGTCGCCTTGCCGAAGCGCAGTTTGCGCTTGCTGGAGGTTTCAATTGATGTTCTGCCCGACCCTGCTGCCAGTTCTACTTCCTTGAGGAACGGCACATACACCTCATCATCGTCTAGCGGGGTGTCGTCATCCCACACCTCTATCGGATCACCAAGGCTGGCGTTTGCCTCAGGGATGCGGGATTTGAGGATCTCCGCGACGAACTCCCGGGCCTTCTTGCCGTCGGGCGTGGCCGTTTGGAGCGACGCCCCTATCAGATCCCGGAGGGGAATCCCTGTAATGCCAGAGATATCGCCCAATAGGCTCGGTCGAGGTATGGATCGGCCCGACTCCCAGGCCTGGACGGACTGAGGGGTGATGCCGAGTCGCCTGGCAAGCTCAGATTGATTGAGCCCGATCTTCTTCCGGCCTTCGGCAATGAGTTCAGCGAACGTAGTCATGGCTCAAGGGTACAACCTGTTGTTGTAGGGGTCATTGCAAATGTCGTTTGTAAATTGAAAATAACGACTGTAGGCTAAGGCTGATCTCCATCGTCTCAGGTGCAGTGCCATGAGTCTTAACGCTGCTGCATTGGCGGCCAAAACCTTGGGAAGTCAAACAGCGCTAGCTAAAGCCCTTGGCTGTACCCCTCAGAACGTCCAGCACATGTGCTCAACCGGCCGTGTTCCAGCAAAGCATGTTCTGAAGATCGAGGCGGCCACCGGCATTTCCCGCTCCCGCCTTCGCCCGGACCTCTATCCCGAAGAGGTGCCCAACCTTGAGGCAAATGATAGCGGTCGAGCTGCGTGTGAGGCAGTGCTGTGATTGTGCTGTTCGGATATCCAGTGCCCGGCTGTACGAATGACTCCGTTGCCTACTCAGAAGTGGCGCCCCCCTACCTCAAATCAGGGAAAGAGCAACCTCCCGTGCTGGGCGTTGCATTCCCGGAGACCAGTGATATGCGCGCTCGCTTGAGCCCCGAAAGGCCGCCCTAGACGGGGGCTTGCAGTTTTCAGGACCTGTGGATGATGGCCTTAACCGCCAAATCGCAGGCATGAAAAAGCCCGCTTGGCGGCGGGCTCTTTAGAACCACCCGTTGGCGCGGGTGGAAGTTACTTCATCGCTTGAAAGGAGCGAGAAAATGTCACACCCGGAAAATAGCAAAGCGCCCGTGGTTGCGCAACAGGCGAGCACGACTCAGTGCGTAGCCTTTCTCCAGTCTTCCGGTACCGGCCATTGCATTCTTGAGGTGCGTGGAGGGGTTCCAGTTGAGGAGGTGATGGAGTGCTACGAGGAGGTACTTGATGGCCTCACCGCCTTCATCAGGCGAATGTCGCGCGACGCTTCCATTGGCATTGATGAGGCTGAGGCTGCCGTTCTGGCGCTTCTGACCGAGATGATCGGCGCAATGACTGCAGCCTGTTCTCGCGGCATGGCTGCTGGTGGGGGTGTCCAATGAGCCTGTCTGAGTTCATCGCTGCAGGCATCCGCAACGACCCGACCTGTTCCCAGCGCAGAGCTCTCAGCGCTGATGAGGAGACAGAGGTAAGGCGGAAAAGAGGCAATGCCAGCGCCAGCCTGTTCAACGTTGGAAAGGGGCTCTCGGCCATAGGCACCCTGATGGGACTCGCTGGGGGCGAGGGAGAGGTCTCGAGCTCGACGGCGGCAGAGCTCGGTTGGTTCCTTGAGGAGATGGGCGACTTGGTTGCCTCGCTCAGCCAGGTAATCGAGACGACCACGGACTGCCTCCGGGCCCATGAGCGCGCCATTGCATCGGCTCGCCGGGAGGTCCTATGAGACGCCCGCTTTCAGCCCATCCCGCCCTGTCGGGCCTGGACCAGGAACAGCTCGCAGAGCTTGCCCTGGTAGGCCTGCGCTATCGCGCCCTCGGGGCGCAGCCGTTTGACCTCAGAGACAGCAAGGCACTGAACCCCTACTGGACAGCCGAAAAATTGGTTGCTGATGCGGTTTCAGTAGCACGTATGGCAGTGGGAACCCCTCTTGCCAACCTGCAGGGAGACCGAGCAGACGGCTGTCTCGCCGCCCTCTACAACGTCCAGCTCATCAGCCGTGAGATCTTCAAAAGCAGGTCACAGGAGCTGTGGCTGATGTGTCGGGGGGCTCGCCCATGAGCCTCCCAATCCATGAGCATCACCCTGCCACCATGTCGTCCCGCGAGATCGCCGACTTGGTCGAGTCGAGGCACGACAACGTCAAGCGCACCATGGAGCGCCTGAGCGAGAGGGGCGTCATCAGGTTTACTCCGACGGAGGAAACCTCCCACCAGGGTGCCGGTGCCAGGTCAGTTGAGGTCTACCTGGTCAACAAGCGCGACAGCTTCGTCGTCGTCGCCCAGCTGTGCCCCGAGTTCACCGCCAGGCTGGTGGATCGCTGGCAGGAGCTGGAGGCCCAGGCCTCCCGGCCGATGACCGCTGCCGAGCAACTGCTGGCCAGCGTCCAGTTGACGGTCGACCTGGAGCGGCGGCAGCGCCAGACCGAGCAGCAGGTTGCCGCTTTGGTGGAGACCATCGGCGACATGGACCGAGCCCACCCCTTGCTCGACTCCATCCCCAACGGGATGGAAAGCATCACCGCGATCCGACAGCGCATCGGCAAGCTCTACGGGCTCCCGCCGCGCGTGATCGATGCGGTCGTGCGCGAGATGCCGCACAGCCCCCGCCCATTCGCCATGGTGCGAAGCAAGCACGAGGAACTGAATGCGCGCCCCTTCGCGGTCTGGTCGAAGGCGGAGATCAGCAGGGTCTTCGAGCGCTTCGCCCAGGGCTGCACCTTCGTGACCCAACATCGTGCCACTCACCCTGATTTCGGCGCCGGCCGGGAGCGCTTCCAGATGCGTGGCAACCCTTCGCAGGAGTTCGGCGAATGACCACACAACCGAAACCGGGGCAGATTCTCACCGGCCCCAACGGGCGACCGGTAATCGCCGGCCCCTGGCCTTCCTACCGCCAGTTTCGCGAGTTGCCTGAGCGTGAGCGCTGGGTGCTGTACGGCCACGCAAAGGCCTCCCGCGCCGCTTTGGAGGATCAGGGCTTCGTCATGGCGGAGACCTATGACCAGTTCGTGCGGCGGGTGACCGAGGAGCTTGATCTATGAAACTCAAACCGTCCTTTGAAACCGACGTGTACATCAGCGCCGGCGGCTATTTCGCCATCAGCCAGCAGACCTTCCTCGGGGAGGAGCAGACGGTGGTGCTCTCTCCGGACCAGCTCCGCGCTGTGATCGCCCATGCCCGGATCCAGCTCCGCACCGAAAGGACCTGGTGGTCTCAGGAGGAGCATGACTGATGGCAAGGGCTCGAAACATCAAGCCGGGGTTCTTCGAGAACGAGCTTCTGGCTGAACTCGGCGCCTTTGACCGGCTGCTCTTCCTGGGGCTGTGGACGCTGGCCGACCGAGAGGGTCGCCTGGAGGACCGACCCAAGCGCATCAAGATCAAGCTGTTCCCGGGCGACGACTACGACGTCGAGCGCGGGCTTGAAGCGCTGGCCGGGAAGGGCTTCATCAGCCGTTACCAGGTCGAAGGGTATGCCGTTGTGGAGGTCTGCAACTTCCTCAAGCACCAGAAGCCCCACGGGACCGAGAAGGACAGCACGCTGCCCGACGCTAACGGTTTCCTCACTGTTAACGAACGTGGAAAGGGCGGTTGCGTCACCGGTAATAAACGCCTGATCCACGTTAACGGCTCCACTCCAACCGAACCAAATAACGTTAATCCAACGTTAGACAACGGTTCGTTAACGGTGGGTTCAACGTCTGATAACGCCCTGATTCTCCGATTGTCTGATTCTCCGAATCCTGAAGAAGAACACCCCCTACCCCCTGAGGGGGATGCCGCTGTCGCGGCGGTCGATCAGGGCGAACAGGGCGAGCCGGGGGCCAAGCCTGGGCGCAAGAAGCGCGACCCTGCCTTCGACGCCATGGCCGCCAAGCCGGAGAACGTGAGCGCCGAGGTCTGGGCGGAGTGGGTACGGCACCGGCGGGAGATCCGCAAGCCGCTGACGCAAACCTCCTGTGCCCGGCAGGTTGCGCAGTTGGCCAACTGCGCAGCCCCTGACGCTGTGATCCTGGAGAGCATCGCCAACGGGTGGCAAGGCTTGTTCCCCGGCAAGTCGAGCGGCCCGCCTTCGGGCAAGCCCTCGAACTTCACCAACCTCCCCAAGCACACCCCAGATTCGCACCACGAGGAGCCCGATCATGTCGGCCCGAATTTCTAACTTCGTCCGTTCCCCCGAGCGCACCTCTGGCCCGGAAAACAGCGCCCAATGCCCTGTGCACGGCCCCTTCACCGAGGTCAACGTTGAACAGTTTGCCGGCGGCATGCTGGCCACCGGCTGCCCGGCCTGCCACTTCGCCAACCTCCGCACTTCGCCGGCGGGCAGCGAGCAGCACCTGCAGGCTCAAAAGGTCCAGCGGGATCGCGTGCTTAATACCCTGCTGATCGGTTCCGGCATCACGCCTCGTTTCCGTGAGGCGACGCTGCAGAGCTACCGGACTGGAGGCAACGCACGGATGACCGCCGTGCTCGAGCGCTGCCGCGAGTTCGCCGAGAACTTCCCCGAGCACTACCAGGCCGGCCGCTCGCTGCTGCTGGTGGGCAACGTCGGCACCGGCAAGACCCACCTCGCCAGCGCCATTGCCCAGCATGTGATCCGAGCCCACGGCGCCCAGGCGGTCATCGTCAGCGCTGCCCAGATCATCCGGGTCGCGAAGGGCGCCATGGCAAGGAGTGCCCCGTACACCGAACAGGACGTGATCAAGGAGCTGGTGGGCTTCGATCTGCTGGTGATCGACGAGGTGGGGGCCCAGGGCGGTACCGAGTACGAGCGGGGCTTGCTGCATGAGGTGATCGATCAGCGCTATCAGCAGGTCCTGCCGACCCTGCTGGTCTCGAACCTGCCGGCCGATGCCAGCAGCGTTCCGGCTGGGGGGCTCAGCCTGCAGGACTTCATCGGCGAGCGGGCGCTGGATCGCCTTCGCCAGGGTGGCCGCGCCGTCCGCTTCACTTGGGATTCGGCTCGCAGCGGGGTTTCGCAATGACCCGAGAACTGTACAGCCTGGAATCGGAGCATGGCGTTCTTGGTGCCGTGTTGCGCGCGGCCCTTCAGCAGGAGGCCTCCCTCGTGGACCAGATCCTGGAGCAGGTCACCCCGGCCGATTTCTACTTCGAGGACAACGCCGCGCTCTTTCAGACGATCACGGACCTCCACGAGGAGGGCATCCCGGTCGACCCGGTGACGGTGGCGCAGGTGCGTCAGGCGTTGCCAAGTGGTGAGAAGACGCTGGGCTATGCCGGTGAGATCGCGATGAACGTCCCGTCGACCGCGAACTGGCGCACCTACTCCAGGCATCTGCGGGAGCGCGCTGTTCTGCGACGCCTGATCGCCGCGGCTCGCACCGTCGAGGAACTGGCCACCGAGGATCGGCCTCTGGCCGAGATCATCGCCAGGGCTCAAGAGTCTATGGCGGATCTTCGCGACCTCGACGACGACACGCCTGCATACCGCCGCTTGGACGAGGTGGTGCTGAAGTGTGCCGACCGGATCGACGACGGCCTGAATGATCGGCTGCCCAAGTTCCAGGAGACCGGATTGCCGGATCTGGACCGGCTGATGCAGGGCATTCGCCCCAAGAAGGTCACGGTCATCGCAGGCCTTCCGGGTAGCGGCAAGACCACCCTGGCGCTCCAGATCGCCCAGCACAACGCGGTGAAGTGCGGGAAGCCCTGGCTGGTGTTCTCGCTTGAGATGCCCGAGGAAGAGCTGGGTATCCGCGCCATTGCTTCCCTTGGTGGAATCGACCTGAAGCGCCTGGAGTCGCCCAAGGACATGGAGGACGAGGACTGGCAGCGCCTGAATACTGCGGCCCTCCAGTCCAAGGGGGCGCCCCTGTACATCTGCGATGACCCCACCGTGACGCCGTCGCGCATGCGTTCGATCGCGCGCCGCGCCAAGCGTGAGCACGGGCTGGCCGGCATCGTCGTGGACTACCTGAGCCTTGTGCCGCCGGAAACCAAGGGGCGCACGCGCGCTGAAGAGGTTGGGGCGGTGAGTAAGTCGCTGCTTCGGTTGGCCAAGGAACTGGATGTCCCGGTGATCGAGCTCTCACAGCTCAACCGGGAGTCAACCAAGCGTGCAGGAAAGGCCAAGCGCCCCCAGGCCAGCGACTTGCGCGACTCTGGCGAGATCGAGGCCGATGCCAGTTGCATCCTGATCGTCCATCGCGACATGGACACCGAGGAGGGACAGAACGGGATCACCGAGATCCTCATGCCGAAGAACCGCAACGCTTCGCCGGGCGTGTGCCATCTGCAGCAGCAGGGGCAGTACGGCCGATTCGTGAGCCTGCTGGGCTATCGGGAGCCCTCCCAGGAGGAGGTCGAGATGGGCCGCCCGTTCAAGGGGCGCCAGTTCTCGCGAGGTGGCAAAGAATGACCGCGCGCACCGAACACACGACCTTCACCGATGCCTCCATCCGCGCCGCCGCCGGCCGGCAGGACGTGCGCGAGCTGCGCGATGAGCGCCACCAGGCCCTTCGCTTCCGCTTCAGCACCAACCGCCAGAGCGGGACCTGGTGGGTGGTGATCGGCCGGCAGTGGTCGAAGCTGGGGCGCTGGCCTGGCCTGACAGCGAAGGCGGCTGTCGCGGCGCTGCCGCTGGCCCTGGAGCGGCTGGCAGTGGACCGGAAGGCCGCCGTGTCTTCCTCTGCCTGGGGCACCGTCGGCGACCTGCTGCGCTGGTACCAGGACCGCGTCCAGGGCGACAGGAGCATCAAGGCCAAGCGCCGCGACGACGTGCAGTCGGCCATCGCTCGGCACCTGCTCCCAGCGCTGGGTGAGCTGCCCCTGGGCCAGTTGGCTCCCGGCGCCGTGGACCAGAGGCTGGTCTGGCCGCTGATGGAAAGCCTGTCTGTGGCCTACGTGCGCCAGATCCTGCGCGTGCTGCTGGCCGGCCTGCGCCAGGCGGTGAGGCTGAAGCTGCTGCTGGCCAACCCCTTGGACGGCGTGAAGTTCTCCGACTTCGTGGCCAAGCGGGTCAAGCCCAAGGCGGCGCGCCTGCACGGCATGCAGCTCGAAAGCCTGCTGGGCGACCTGGCTGAGCGCTTCGAGAAGGCCCCAAGGGACGCGATGCTGGCCCTTTTGATGCTGACCCATGGCACACGCATAGGGGAGACCCGTTGCGCGCGCTGGCGGCACATCAGCTTCGCGGAACGGATCTGGGTGATCCCGGCGGCCAACACCAAGACAGGGCAGCAGCACGAGCTGCCGCTCACGGACCAGGTGATGGCGCTGCTCAAGCGCTACCAAGAGCACCAGACCCGGACCATGGGCCGGCAGGACTACCTCTTCCCCGGCTCCAGTGGCCAACCCCTGTCGGCTCGGCAGGCGTCGGCGCTGTTCCGTGGCATCAGCGCGGGGGAGTGGAGCAGCCACGACCTGCGCAAGGTGGCCCGTACCGGGTGGACCGATCTGGGGGTGGACTACCTGGTGGGCGAGCTGCTGGTGAACCACGCACTCCCCGACATGGCGACCACCTACATCGCGACCCATGCCAAGAAGCTGCAGCGGGAAGCCCTGGAGAACTGGTGCGCTTGGCTCGACGTGCGTGGTTTCGCCGCCATCCACGGCAAGACAGAGGTTAGCGCCGCCGATTCCGCAAACGGCCATCAGGCCAGCAGTGACGCGCAAGACACGAACAATCCGCCACCTACGCAGAGGAGGGGGCAGGAAGCAGCCATAGGGGGTACTCAGCAATGAACCAAGCCAACCAATTTGCCTTGCCCCGCAAGGTCATGACCGAGATCGAGCGCCGCATGATCAAGATGGCCGCCGATGAACTGCTCAAGGCCAAGACGGCCGGCGCCCAAGCGATGGCGGACCTGCTGGACCTGCTGGCGTCCTGGCACGGCAACCGCAGCGCCACCCCGTTCCGGGTCTTCGCGCAGTGCTGGGTCGCTGAAGGCAATGCCCGGACCAGGGCGTCCGCCGAGCTGCTGCGGGATCTGTTCGGCGAGCCCGGGCAAGGAGGTTTCGCATGACGGTCTACCGCGACGTGATGCCCGCCATCGTGCGGGTGCTGGCTGCCGATGCCATCGACAACACGGCGAAGCAGAGCTGGCAGAAGCTGATCGATAGGGAGCGGCAGGGCGGCCTGCAGAGCCTGCTGAGCGCCCAGGATCGCTTCGACTTCGACTGCATCCTGCATGCGTGGCTGCACCGAGAGCTGACGGCGGCCGAGTGGGATGTCTTGGTGGCCAGGTTCTCGACGCACGACGCGCGAAGGGTCGGCGCTATCGGCCGGCTTGCGCCGAGGGTCAGCTCTCCAGCGCCCCAGCTCTTCGTTTACAAGGCTGTTACGGCCTGGGCAATCCCGAAGATGAAAGGCAAGGAGGGGAAGCGGTCAACCGAGATGCTGATCCTTCCGACGGAGTTCTACGACCTCAACACCTGGGACACCGAGGGCCGGCCGGAGTCGACGCGGAGCCGGTGGCGGCGGGAGATCTGCAAGCAGCTTGAAGCCCTTCAGGAGCAGGCCGTCGTGCATGTGACGGAGATCCTTGAGCGTGAGCAGCTGCTGGTCGCCTGAAGTTGCCAAGTAGGAGATATGCTCAGTTTTGAGCGCATCTCCGGCCCACTAGGGCTTGACGACTGTGAGCGAATGAGCGAAATTTCACACCATCGTCTGATCCGTGCGCGTCGCGATGACAGACAAGAAAAACCCGGCCAAGCGCCGGGTTTTTTCGTTTCAGGCTGCCGCCTGTCGATTGACGTTGTTGAGCTCCTCGCTTACAAGAAAGGGCTTAATGGTAAGATGGACCTTAATATGAAAAAGACTTTGTTCTCTTTGTTGGTAGTGTTCTCAACACTTACATTGGCAAACGAGCGCGTTGACGTTTCAGAGATCAGTATAAAAAACGATGGTGCTTTCCCTGTGGTTACTGGGCTCGCAACGAACGTTTCTGATAGTCCGATCAATACTCTCTTTCTCAAGTTCAAGCTTTATCGGAACGGCGAGGTTGTCGGAAATACTATTGATCAAGCTAGTGATATTGGGCCTGGAGAGAAGTTTCGGTTCAGTGCTCCGGTAACCGTCGAGTTTGATGAAGCTCGATTGAGCTCAGTCGACACGTACTGAGTATTTCCTAAGTGAGAAGCCCGGCCAAATGCCGGGCTTCTTCGTTTCTTCAGACCGAAGTTCCTTTGTAGTAGTGCTCGACGTTGTCAGCACCATCACCGACGCATGAAGCCCAAGCCCGATTGAGGACCTGCTTTTCCATTGGCTCCGGCCTGTTGAACCAACTTACATTCAACACGCCCTTGTGGTCTTCGACCTGCGCGACTTTCTCCCGCAGATCGCCCAGCCCAAGCATGTCCGCCAGAGCCTGGGCGTAGCCGATGACCCTCAGCAACCTTTCGTCGCGTTTGCTGCTGCCTTCGTGGTTGGTGACAAGAATCTCGTTCATGCAGCCTCCAGGCTCAGGGTGATGCGCTTGCCCAGAGAGGCAAGGGCGCGTTCCAGCTGTTCAATCTTCGACGTGTGCTCAAAGTCCACCAGTCGGGCAGCCACTGGGTGCGAAACCTCCAGCAGCCGGGCCAGGTCGGCGACGCGCAGGCCTTGCTCGCGCATGGCGTTCCACAGAGCAGCCTTCGCAGCGAACTGAATGGGCTGATAGATCACATGCTGACCCGGCTCCGGTTCGCTTGCGGCCGGAATCTCCCGGCCCTGGTCGACGTAAATGGACATGGCCAGCTGAATGCCTTCCACAGCATTCGCCAGCAGTTCTTCCAGGGTATCGCCGGCGCTATGCGCCTCCGGCAAGTCCGGGCACGACGACCAGTAGTGGTCGTTTTCTCGGTGGACCGAGATGGGGTAGTTGACCATGGGGTCTCCTCTCTTCGTGTGGAGCTGATGAATTGTTCCGACCATCAGGCTAGGCCTCAGTCCTTGAGGCCTAGCTGTTTGATGATGTCCTTCCTGAGTCCTTCGCTGATTTCCTTAGCGCCGTGGTTCGGGAAGATCGTCTGTCGGCCCCGGTATCTGATCTTGAAGTGGCTGCCTTTGGCTGACTTCGAGAACGTGACCCCTTGGGACTCCAGCCATCGCCGGAACTCGCTGTACTTCATCAACTCTCCTTCTGTTTGTTGATGGGGTCAGTATAAAGCATTTCTGATTAAAGTAAACAGAAATGATTAATTTATTTCGGGCGCTACATGCGCCATCAGGGAGAACAGCATGGCCGAGCCCAGCACTGCAGCCGCAGTGATAGCACCGACCGCACTGGGCATCACGGCTGCCAGCCTGGTTCCGGGCGTGGATCTCAGTGCAGTGATCGGAGGCGTCGCGGGGGCCTTGTTCTTCGTCGCCTGGGCGAGGGACCTGACCGTATGGGCCCGCCTGGCGTACCTGGTGGTGTCCTGGGTGGGCGGCTACCAGGTAGCCGTCGAGGTGGTGGGTCGCGGGTATTCGACCTACAGCGGCCTGCCTGCCCTCATCTCGGGCGCGCTCATCGTCACGGCGCTGATCAGCGTTGCGGACTGGGTGCGCGGTGGCCAGCCTCCCGCCTGGCTGCGCGCGGTGATGAGCTGGGTTCGCCCTGGCTCTGGAGGAAACGGCAATGGGTAGCATCCTGACGGTAGACCCGTGGGCCCTGGTGGCCGCCGCGATCTGCGCGGCCATCTCGCTCCGCATAGTTCTATGGCGCCCGGACGGGCACCAGTACAAGCCAGGTGCGTCCCTGCTGGCCTGGGTGCTCAGCGCTTCGTCTGGCTGCTACGCCCTGAGTGTGGTGCTGTACAGCGCGTGCGGCCAGCCGGTGGCGCCTGTGTCGCCCCTGCTGGCCTGCCTGCTGTTCGTGATGGCAGTGCTGCTGTATCGCGCCCGGGGAAACGTCGCTGCGTTCCTGCGGGTGAACTGGGAGCAGCCATGGTCGGGTGTGGAGAGGAGAAGAAGCTGAAGGGCCCATAGGGGCGACCTTCAGCACTAGCTACTAGATGGCTTCGAGTCGTGCCGCGTCATACAGGAAGCGGCCGTGCTGGTCGCCGCCTCGCGTGGGGTCGTCAAGGAAAGCTCCTTTGATAAGGCCTCGCCTACGCAGCTCTCGAATTGCAAGTAGATTCAGTTCGGTATCTCCGGGAAGAGATCCAGCAGAGAGCATCCGAGGACGCTCCTTGATGCTTTGCAGGACGGACTCCAGCAGCTCATTACTCACTTCTCTTGACATCTGAACCTCCTGGTTCGTGGTTGTGCAGAGCTTGGAAGCGTACCAGCAGCAAAGGGTGAGGATTGAACAGTAGGCGCACATCCGATGAAGCGGCACTAGCTGCGTTAAGGGAACTGAGTTCTGAGGAGGTATTGGGTGGCATGTGCAGCATGTGAACGCCGTAGGGCTTGGATCAAGAAGTGGATCGGAGTAGCGCATGAACGGGCACGACAAGCATTCGGGGGACCTGACCATGGTGACGAACCAACTGGCCCAGCTCCTGGAAGAGCAACGCCAGACCAATCAGCTGCTTCTGATCCTGATCGAGGCGATCGAAGGCGACGCGGCGGAGCCTGAGGATGACGAAGCGCAAGGCGGCTCCTACCTCAGCGGAGCCCCGCTCTGATGGCCAGGCTGAAGACACTGCGGCCTCGCCTCTCGGAAACGAAGAGCCGAGTCAAGACCATCAACTCGGATTCCTGGCGAGCAACGAAGACGACAGCCGCCCAGCGAGGCTACGGCTACCGGTGGCAGCAGGCGCGGGAGAGGTTCCTTCACGCCCATCCGCTCTGCTGCTACTGCGAACGACAGGGCTTGGTCACGGCCGCGACAGTGGTTGACCACATCGTCGCCCACCAAGGAGACCAGGAACTGTTCTGGGATCAGACCAACTGGCAGCCGCTGTGCAAGCCCTGCCACGACTCAGTGAAGAAGGCCGAGGAGGCAGGCAGGAAGGCGTGACCCAGGCGGGAAGATGCGACTGATTCCCATCTGTAGCGCCTGAAGGCCACGGATTGAGGTTTTCTATGGTGGGGGGGGGCGAAATTATGGAAATAAATCGTTCCTAGACCGCGCCCCCTCCCATTCGCACATTTTTCCCCCCCTTGAGGTTCTTGTTAATGGCGTTAACAGAGAAACAACGCCGATTTGTTGACGCAAAGGCCGGGGGCGCGTCCAACAAAGAGGCAGCGCTAGCCGCTGGCTACGCGGCTTCCAGCGCTTCAGTCGCGGGTTCGCGATTGGCTAAAGACCCCCAGATCATCCAGGCCCTCGACAAGCGGAAGCGTGTTAAAGCCAGCAAGGCTGCAGCACCTCCGGCCGACCCTCCACCAGTTGCCCCCGCCGAGCTCAGTGGCGACGAGGGCGGCGGCGAGATCCTGGCCAACCTGCCCCAGACCGAAGACCCACTCCAGTGGCTGCTGTCCCTGATGAACGAGCCGAACGCCAAGGTGTTCGACCGGCGCAACGCCGCCCAGGCCGCCTTGCCCTATATCCATGGCAAGAAAGCCGACCAGGGCAAGAAGGACCAGAAGGCGGCCGCCGCGAAGGAGGTCAGCAAGGGCAAGTTCGGGACCAGTAAACCCCCGCTGACCGTCGTCAGGAGCCAGTAGATGCAATGGACAACTGCCTGCCCTGACTGGTGGCGGCGCCTTGCTGCCGGCGAAACCATCATCCCGCCGCCGCTGTTTCCCGACGTGGCGGCCGACCACATCGAGGTGTTCCGGTCGCTCAAGATCGTCGACGCACCGGGCAGCCCGACCATTGAAGCGGCCTGCGCGCCCTGGGTGCTGGACTTTGCCGCCGCGATCTTCGGCAGCTACGACTCGGAGACGGGTCGACGACTGATCACCGAATACTTCCTCTGCATCCCGAAGAAGAATTCGAAGTCGACCATCGCCGCCGCCGTGATGCTGACAGCGCTGATCCGGAACTGGAGGCTTGAGGCGGAGTTCATCATCCTCGCGCCGACCAAGGAGATCGCCGACAACAGCTTCAAGCCTGCCGCTGCCATGGTGAAGCACGACGAAGAGCTGGCGGCGCTGCTGCATGTGCAGCCTCACCTGCGCTTGATCACCCACATGGAGACCGGCGCCACCCTCAAGGTGGTCGCGGCCGATAGCGACGTGGTTGGCGGCAAGAAAGCCGTCGGCGTGCTGATCGACGAAGCGTGGCTGTTCGGCAAGAACCCGAAGGCGCCGGACATGATCCGCGAAGCCACGGGCGGTCTGCTGTCTCGCCCGGAAGGCTTCATCATCTGGCTGACAACCCAGTCGAACGAACCGCCGGCCGGGGTGTTCAAGTCGAAACTGAACTACGCCCGTGGCGTGCGCGACGGCCGCTACGAGGATCCGCAGTTCCTCCCGGTGATCTACGAGTTCCCGAAGGACCTGATCGACAGCGGCGAGGCTCGCCAGCCCGAGAACTTCCACCTCGTGAACCCGAATATGGGGTACTCGGTGGACCGGGCAACCCTTGAACGGATGCTCATGCAGGCCGAGATCGATGGGGAGGCGGAGCTGCGCGGATTCTTCGCCAAGTTCCTCAACATCGAGGTCGGGCTGGCGCTCATGTCGGACAGTTGGGTAGGTGCATCCTTCTGGGAGCCACAGGCTTGCCAGGGGCTGGATCTGGATCGGCTGCTGGAGCGCTCTGAAGTGGTGGTGGCCGGCGTGGATGGTGGAGGTCTGGACGACCTCCTTGCCCTGACCATCATGGGGCGGGAGCGGGACTCTCGGAACTGGCTGCACTGGGCCCATGCCTGGGCGCACCCCTCCGTTCTCGAACGGCGGAAGTCCGAAGCGCCGAGGCTCCGCGACCTGGAAGCAGCGGGCGACCTCACCATCGTCGAGCAGATCGGCGACGACGTGGAGCAGCTGGTGGCCTACATCTGCCAGGCCGACGCATCCGGCCTGCTCGACAAGATCGGGCTGGATCCGGCTGGCATCGGCGCCATCCTCGACGCGCTGCTGGCTGCCGAGATCGACGAGGACCGCGTGGTCGGCATCTCCCAGGGCTGGAAGCTGACCGGGGCTATCAAGACGACCGAGCGCAAGCTGGCCGAGGGCGCCCTGCTGCACTGCGGCCAGGCCCTGATGGCCTGGGCCTGTGGCAACGCCAAGGGCGTGCCGTCCGCGAACGCCTTCCTCATCACGAAGCAGGCGTCCGGCACCGCCAAGATCGACCCCCTCATGTCCACCTTCAACGCCGTATCGCTCCTGTCCCTCAACCCCGAGGCGCGTGGCGGGCTGGACGACTACCTCAACAACGGCTTCTTCGGACTCATAGGCTGACGTATGACTTTTCGCTGGTACAACCCGCTTACCTGGCGGATGTTCGGCTATACCGATCCCGCCACCGGCAACTATGTCGAGGTGGACCTGGAGGTTGGCGCCAAGAGCACGAAGTCAGGTGTCAGGGTCACCACCAAGACGGCGCTGTCCGTCGCCATGGTGTGGTCCTGCATCAAGGTGCTTTCGGAGTCGCTTGGCGGCTTGCCGCTGAAGCTCTACGACGACACGGCCGCGGGTCGCAAGCTGGTCACCGGCCGCGATCGGCAGTTGCGCATCCTGCGCAAGCCGAACCCCTACATGACCCTGCTGAACTTCCTCAAGTTCGCCGTCGTGAACATGGCGCTGCGCGGCAACGCCTTCGCCCTGATCGAGCGCAATGGACAGGGCGAGGCGCTTGGCCTGATTCCCCTGGCATGCGACAGCGTCACGATCGAGATGGAGGACGGGGAGCTGATCTACTGGGTCCAGCTCAAGGGCCAGGCCGCCTTCCCGGTCTCGCCCGAGAACATGCTGCACTTCAAGATCTTCAGCCTCGACGGCATCACCGGCTTGTCACCCATCGAGCACCAGGCTGAAACCATGGGGCTCGCCAAAGCCGGCCAGCAGTGGGCCGCGCGCTTCATGCGCAAAGGCGGATTCACCGGTGGATATGTCGTCTACAAGGAGTTTCTCACCAAGGCCCAGCAAGCCCAGATCATGGAGAAGTTCCCCGACGTCCGGGCTGGCGATGCTGACGACATCGGCAAGATGGCCATCCTGCAGGGCGGGCCCTCCATCGTGCCCGCCGGGATCAGCCAGAAAGACGCCCAGTTCATCGAGTCTCAACAGTTCCAAGAGGAGGCGATGGCGGGCATCTATGGCGTTCCGCTCTGGCTGGCCAACCGGGCCAGCAAGACTTCCATCATGGGCTCCAACCTGGAGCAGCAGCTCACCGGCTTCATCACCTTCGGCCTCAAGCCCTACATCGACGCCATCGAGGACGAGCTCAACGACAAGCTCTTTCGTGCCGGCTCCCGCTTCGTGGAGTTCGTCGTGGAGGGCCTGCTGCGCGCGGACAGCGCCGGTCGGGCCACCTACTACCAGGCAGCGCTCGGCGGGTCCGGTGGTTCGGGCTGGATGACGATCAACGAAGTCCGCGAGAAGGAAAACCTTCCCCGCCTGGCGGGCGATGAATACGACCGGGT
This sequence comes from Pseudomonas sp. 1D4, assembly GCF_001728925.1. Lineage (NCBI taxonomy): Bacteria > Pseudomonadati > Pseudomonadota > Gammaproteobacteria > Pseudomonadales > Pseudomonadaceae > Pseudomonas > Pseudomonas sp. 1D4. The sequence continues at coordinate 69,495 of NZ_LXJQ01000018.1, read as the reverse complement.
CACCCGGTGGGAGATACAGAACAATGCTCAGCAAACTTGAAGTCCCGTTCGAGGTGAAGGCCGTAGACGACGCCGGCAACTTCGAGGGCTATGCGGCCGTCTTCAACAACGTCGACCTCGGCGACGACGTCATCACCCCGGGCGCTTTCGTCAGGGTGAAGACCACCCGTCTCGGCAAGCTGAAGATCGCCCTCTACCACGACCTGACCCGGCTAGTCGGCGCTGCCGACTACTCCCAGGACGAGCACGGCCTGCTGATCAAGGGCCGCGTCAACCTGGCCGTGAGCTATGCGCGTGACGCCTACGAGCTGATGAAGGACGGCACGCTCGACAGCATGTCCATCGGCTTCAACACCCTGCGGGCCGACCTGGAAGAACGGTCCGGCCGACGGGTGCGGGTGATCAAGGAGGCTGAGCTCTGGGAGGCCTCCCTGGTCCCGTTCGGGATGAACCCCGAAGCCACCGTTCTCAGCGTCAAGTCGGACATCCGACGCTTCGAGAGCGCCCTCCGCGAGCGGATGGGCCTCTCACAGAAGGAGGCGGCAGCCGTCGCCTCGCTCGGCTTTCCTGCGCTGCGCCGTGATGGCGGAAGCGAGGCCACGGAGATCGTGGATGAGCTGAAGGCAATTTCCCAACTTATCCACACCTCTTTCGGAGTATCGCAATGAGCGAACTGAACCAAGTCCGCGAAGCCATCGAGCTTCAACTGAAACAGGGCTTCAACGGCCTGCAGACCAAGTACGACGCCGCCATTCAGGAAATCGAGAAGGGCAACAAGGTCGCCTCCGACCTGAAGGGCCAGATCGAAAACCAGAAGGGCGAGCTGGAGCGCGTGATCGAGAAGGTCCAGGAGCTCGAAGAGAAGGGCGTCAAGCTGCGTGGCGGCAACGAGAAGAAAGGCCTGATCGACCTGGTGAAGGCGCACGACGGTTACAAGGGCCTGCAGCAGAAGAGCGCGGCCTTCGCCGAAATCGAGTTCACCAAGTCCGACCTTTCGAGCGCGCTGGAGCGCAAGGCTACCTCCGCCGGCCTGGTCAATCCCGAGTTCGATCCCGTCATCCAGCCGGGCATGCGCCAGGAGCTGCGCATCCGTGACCTGCTCACCACCATCCCGGTCTCCGGCCAGCAGTACAGCTATCACCGTGAGCTGCTGCACACCCGTGGTGCTGCTCCGGTTGCCGAGGGCGGCACCAAGCCGACCAGCAACGTGACCTTCGAGCTGAAGACCGATCGCGTCAAGAAGATCGCGGTCTGGATGCCGGTGACCGACGAGGCGCTGGACGACGTGCCGCAGCTGATGGGCTACCTGCAGGAGCTGCTGCGCTATGACCTGAAGCTCGAAGAGGAAGCCCAGATCCTCAAGGGCGACGGTACCGGCGAGAACCTGAACGGTCTGATGACCCAGGCCACCGCCTATAACACCTCGCTCACCAAGACCGGGGATACCGGGATCGACGTGGTGCGTCGTGCGATCTACCAGGTGCGCAAGCAGTCGATGCTCTCCGCCGACGGTGTCGTGATGACCGATCTGGACTGGATGAACATCGAACTGCAGAAGGACGGGGAGAACCGTTACCTGTTCGCCAACCTGCAAGGCCTGGTTACCCCGATCCTGTGGGGGCGCCCGGTCATCACCTCTGACAGCGTGGACGAGGGCAACGGCACCACCGGCGGCGAGTTCCTGGTGGCCAACTTCGCGCGCTCCTCGGTGCTCTACGACCGCATGTCGTTCGTGTTCAAGATGGGCCTGATCAACGATCAATTCATCAAGAACGAACGCGCCTTGCTGGTGGAAGAGCGCCTGGGGCTTGGCGTGCGCCGCCGCGAGGGGCTGGTCAAGGGCCGTTTCCCGGTCTGATCCGCGTGGGTAAACACAACCGGCCGGCCTTAGCGCCGGCCTTTCCATTTCTGGAGGCACCATGAAGATCAAGACGCTGTGGGGGTTCATTGGCAATGCGGAGAAGCTGGGCGCTGACAGCTCCCGCGTGCCGGCAGACAAGGTGTTCGACGACGTCGAAGACGAGTATGGCCATGCCCTGATCGGCAAGGGGCTCGCCGAACGCATTGACGAGTCGTCGGATGCCGGCAATGCCGAAATCGCAGCCGAAGAGGCTCGGCTCAAGGCTGAGCAGGAAGCCCGCGAGAAGGCGGAAGCCGAAGCCCGCGGCAAGGCAGAAGCTGAAGCCAGGGCGGCAAAGGAAGCCGAAGAGGCCAAGGCCTCCAAGGGGAGCAAGCCCGCCGCCCCGAAAGAGACCAAGTAAGTGCAGATCGACTGGACGCAGAAGCCCGAGCTGCTGGCTCTGGTCAAGAAGCATGCCCGGGTCGACATCGACGATGAGGACGACCTCGTGAAGGGGTATGTCGATGCCGCCCTGGCGCATGTCGAGCAGCACTGTGATCGGACGCTGGTGGAAGGGACGCCGGCCAACGACGGCGAAATGGCGCTCACCCCCGACATCTGGCAGGCGGTCTACCTGATCGTCGCGCACTGGTACGCCAACCGCGAAGAGGTGGTCACCGGGACAACCGCCACCTCCCTCCCACTCGGCGCCGAGCGCCTCCTCTGGTACCGCAAGAGGTTCTGACCCATGGAAGCAGGACGACTGCGCCACCGCGTGACGTTCCAGCAGCTGCTGGACCAGCAGGATCCGCAGAGCGGCGACCCGGTCAAGGCCTGGGTTACGGTGTGGGACCGGGTACCAGCGGCCATCGAACCACTCAGCGCACGCGACTTCATCGCGGCCAAGGCCGCTCAATCGGAGGTCTCCGCCCGCATCACGATCCGCTATCGCCCAGGGGTGAGCCCCTCCATGCGGATCCTCCATGGCACCAAGGCCTACGCGATCGCAGGCGTCTTGCCGGATCCGAAGAGTGGGCGGGAGTACCTGACCCTTCCGGTCTCCGAGGGGGTGCGTGATGGCTGACGGTATGGAGTTCTCACTCATTGGCCTAGAGGACCTGCTGGGAAAGCTCCGAAGCGTCTCCCACGACGTCCGCCGCAAGGGTGGTCGCGCGGCGCTGCGCAAGGCTGCCGGCGTCGTCGTGGCCAGGGCGAAGGAAGGAGCCCTGGGCCTGGACGACAGCCAGACAGGGCGAAGCATCGCCGACAACGTCGCGGCCCGCTGGAATGGAAGGCTTTTCCGGCGTACCGGCGACCTCGGCTTCCGTGTCGGCGTGTTGCAAGGGGCGGTACTGCCTGACGCCGGAGAGAAGCCGGACAAGGGCACCAACGCTCCGACGCCCCACTGGCGCCTCCTTGAATTCGGAACCGAGAAGATGCGGGCCCAGCCGTTCATGCGCAAAGCACTGGCGGATCACATCAGCGAGGTCATCGGGGTGTTCGTGACCGAGTACGACAAGGCTCTAGACAGAGCCATCAGGCGGGCCGCGAAGGCCTCACGGAGGGCGTGATGTTCGCACCTATCTTCGCCGTCTGTGCCGCAAGCCCGGCTGTGCTGGCAGCGCTCGGGGCTGATCCGGTGAGGTTGTACCCCTTCGGCGAAGCGCCCGAGGGCGTTGCCAAGCCCTATGCCACATGGCAGGGCATTGGCGGCGGGCCGGAGAACAACATCAACCAGGCCCCTGAGATCGACCGCTTCGCCCTGCAGGTGGATGTCTTCGCCGACAGCGCCGCTTCCGCCAGGGAGTCCGCGAGGGCCCTGCGTGATGCCATCGAGCCGCACGCTCACATCACCAGTTGGTCCGGCGAATCGCGAGATCCCGCTACCGGCTCCTATCGCTACAGCTTCGACGTGGACTGGTGGGTGGAACGCTGACCAGGCCGTACACCCCCGCACCTGCGGGCCTTTCGCACCAACCAACTCAACCAGGAGAAATCCCATGCCCGTTAAAACCCAGGGCTCCCAGCTCTATGCACTGTTTCCGGTCAAGGCCACGCCCGGCCAGTTCGAGGTCCTCGAAATCGAGTGCATCAACAACTTCAACGGCGGCGGCAACCCGGCCGACCAGATCACCATCGAATGCCTGAACGAGACCACGCGCCGCTACCTCAAGGGCATGCGCACCCCCGGCCAGGCCACCTTCACCATCGACGCCGACCCGAAGAACCTGTCGCATATCCGCCTGCAGGAAGCAGCCGAGTCCGACGACGAGTCCTTCGACGACATGCGCTTCGCTCTGGGCTGGTCCGATGGCATCGGCGTGGCCCCGGGCCTGGCCGCTGCCGGCGGCGTCTCCGCCGTCTCCCTGAGTGCCGGCGGCACCGGCTACACCTCGGCGCCCACGGTGAGCATTACCGGCGGCGGCGGTACCGGTGCGACTGCTACCGCCACTGTGAGCGGTGGCGTGGTCACTGCTGTCACCATCACCAATCCTGGCTCCGGCTACACCACGGCACCGGCGGTGGCGTTCTCCGGTGGATCGGGTACCGGTGCCGCAGCCAGTGCCGAAGTATCGGCTGAGGCTGACTTCATCCTGCCGGCGACCCGCACCTGGTTCCTCTTCGACGGCTACGTGGCTGACTTCCCGTTCGACTTCCAGGCCAACACCACGGTCAAGACGGCGGTTTCCATTCAGCGGTCCGGCCCTGGCGCCTGGGTTCGCAAGGCCTGATGGGGGTGGTGATGGAACTGAACATCGAAAGCCTCAAGCAGCTTGGGGCGTTCACCGGCCGACCGGTGAGGAAGGAAATCACCTGGCCCAAGGATGGCGAGACGCTGTCCGGCGTCGTCTTCGTCCGGCCTCTGGGGTACCAGGCAGCCGTCAACGACGTGCTCGCCGCATCTGGGCGCCAGGACGGCATCGCTGGCCGCATCGCCTCCAGCATCGTCAGCGAAGCGGGCGAACCCGTCTTCACGGTGGAAGACATTGTCGGCACCGCCGACCCCGAGCGTGGCCCGCTGGACGGCGCCCTGACGATGGCGTTGCTGCAGGCCATCCACGAGGTGAACAACCCGGGAAAGAAGAGCCCCTCACCGGCCTCGAAGAAATCTGGCACGAGCTCGTCCAAGCCGGTATCGGGGGCAGAACGGTCGCGGAAGCCCAAGAGCGAATGAGCCAGCGCGAGTTCCTGGGCTGGGTGAAGTACCGGGAGCTTCGTGGCTCGTTCAACGTCGGCATGCGAATAGAGGCCGGGTTTGCGCTGCTGGCTTCGATGGCAGCCAACTACATCAACGGAACGGACACCCACAGCCCGCAAGACTTCATGCCCCACAACCCTCGGCCGGAGCCGACGGTTGAAGAGGCGATGCAAGCCTGGGGCTGATCAGCAGCAGGGACGCTGCTCAACCTGGAGAAAGAAATGGCAGCGCGCTCACTCGGAACGCTGACCCTTGACCTGATCGCCAAGGTCGGCGGCTTCGTGCAAGGCATGGACAAGGCCGAGCGTAGCTCCCAGAAATGGCGCAAGCAGGTCGAGCAGGATGCTCAGGCGATCGGCAAGGCCGTTGGCGCCGCTACGCTGGCCGGCTCTGCCGCCCTGGTCGCGATGACTGTCAGCACCGTGCAGTCCGCGGCGGAAATCACCAACCTCGCCGGCGTGGCGAATACCAGCACCACCGAGTTTCAACGGTACTCGGCGGCGGCCAAGGCGGTCGGCATTGAGCAGGACAAGCTCGCTGACATCCTGAAGGACGTCAACGACAAGGTCGGTGACTTCCTCAACACCGGCGGCGGCGAGATGGCCGACTTCTTCGAGAAGATCGCGCCGAAGGTGGGGGTCACGGCGGACAACTTCCGCAACCTGTCTGGCCCCCAGGCCCTCGGGCTCTACGTTTCCAGCCTAGAGAAGGCCAAGGTCAGTCAGGCCGACATGACCTTCTACCTTGAGGCGATCGCCAACGATGCGACGCTCCTGCTGCCCCTGCTGCGCAACAACTCGGAAGGCTTCAAGGTTCTCGGTGACGCTGCGGAAAGCGCGGGCGCCATCATGGACGAGCAGACCATCAAGAAGGCGAACGAGCTGAAGGCTGCAGTCTGGCTCATGGAGCAGAGCACAACCGGACTGAAAAACCAGCTCACGGGCGAGCTTTTGCCGGCGCTGAGTGAATTGGCCGGCAGCCTGTTCGAAGTGACCAAGGAAGGCACTTCGATGGTCGCGGTGGGTGGTTTCGTCGTCGACACCCTGAAGTGGATGTCGAAGGGGGCCGTCGGTGCCGTGGCCGCCTTTGACATGATGGGCAAGTCGATTGGTGGCGCCGCCGCTGCCGCCGGCGGCATCTTCGAGGGGCTATCCTGGTCGGACCTCCTCAATACGGCCGGCGCCGGCAAGACCATCGGCGAGAACCTGGTCAATAACTGGGGCTCCATCAAGGAGACCGCCGGGGTCGCGGTGGACGACCTTGGCGCCACCGCCCAGAAGTACGCGGAGATCCTCGACAAGATCACCAATGCCGGCAGTGGCGACACCAACAACAGCGTCAAGCAACTGGCAGTGATGCTTGACAACCTGCAGTCTCGGACCAGCAAAGGCGGCACGTTCAAGGCGCCGACCAAGGACCAGGTCGCCAGCGCGCAGAAGTTGGCGCAGACCTTCAAGGGGCTTGAGGAAGGCTACGAACGGCAGATCGCGCTGATCAACACCGAAGTCGACAAGCGCAAGGACGCCACCGAGGTCGCCAAGCTCCAGTTCGAGATCGAGTCCGGCAAGCTGGTCGGCATCAACGCCCAGCAACAAAAACGCCTTGAGAGCCTGGCCGCCGAACTGGATCAGCTGAAAAAGCTGAAGCTGGCCAATGAGGATGCGGCCAAGGCCCGTGCCTTTGCTGACACGCTTGGCCAGGCCAACCAGACTGCCCGCGATGGGTTCGCCACCGAGCTCGCTGGGCGCGGAATGGGCGACAAGGCGAGGGATCGGCTCCAGCAGGATCTGGAGATCCAGCGCGACTTCAACCAGCAGATGGCCGACCTGCAGAAGCAGCAGAACGCCGGCCAGATCGACCAGGCGCTGTACGAAACCCAGACCGGTCTCCTGAAGGAGGCGCTGGCCGAGCGCATGGTCATCCAGCAGGACTATTACAACCAGCTGGATGCGGCCGAGAGCGATTGGCTCGCCGGTGTCGGGGATGCATGGAGCAACTACCTCGACGAGGCCAGGGACGTCAGCGGGCAGACCCGTGACATGTTCGCCAGTGCGTTCGGCGGCGCCGAAGACAGCCTGGTGGACTTCATCACCACAGGCAAAGCGTCGTTCTCGGATCTGGCCCAATCGATCCTGAAGGACCTGGCGCGGATCGCCATCCGCAAAGCGCTGGTGTCCGCCGTGGACTCAGCGGCGAGCACTTCCTGGGGATCAGCGATCGGATCCTTCTTTCAAGCCAAGGGCGGGGCGTGGAGCGGCGGGGTGCAGATGTTCGCCAAGGGCGGGACCTTCACCAACAGCGTCGTCTCCTCGCCCACTGCCTTCGGCATGGCCGGCGGTGTCGGCGTCATGGGCGAGGCAGGGCCCGAGGCCATCATGCCGTTGACCCGAGCTGCTGATGGTTCGCTGGGTGTTCGTGCCGTTGGCGGTGGCGGTGGCGGGACCATGGTCCAGATCAGCGCCCCTGTTTCCGTGGTGGTGCAGGACAGAGGCGCCGAGGGAATGGAGATCGATCAAGGGGCGCTCGCCGCCAACCTTCAGACCCAGATGAAGGCAGCCGCCGAGAGAGCGGTGGCCGAGTCCTGGCGCCCGGGCGGCACCAGTTGGCGTAACGTGAACGGGAGGGGATAACGTGGCCATCGAGACTTTCACCTGGTGCCCGCAGACGTCTTCCTCGGGTACCGCCCAGTTAAAGACCCGCACCGCCCGGTTTGGTGACGGCTACCAGCAGGTGAGCGGCGACGGGCTCAACAGCAAGTCCCAGAGCTGGGACCTCACCTTCATCGGCAGGGAGAGCGAAATGCGAGCCCTGGCGGCCTTTCTGGATCGGCACCAGGGGTATCGCTCCTTTGCATGGACGCCACCGCTTGGCGTGGCCAGCCTGTTTCGATCCGGCGAGTACCAGATAGCCCCGCAGGGTGCCCGCAATTACTCCATCGCCGTAACCTTCACTCAGGCGTTCCATCCATGATCAGAAGCGACTTTCAAACCCTTGAGCCCGGGAGCCTGGTGCAACTGTTCGAAGTGGATTGCACTGCCTTCGGTGGCGACGTGTTGCGCTTCCATGGCCACAACATCGCCCTTCGTGCCGAGGACATCGATGCTGTTACCAATCCGCTTTATGCCGGTTCGCTGCGTTGGTTGGCGGGGGATGAGCGTCTCTTGGTCGGGCGATCTGGGGACCTCGCCGCGCGCTCCATCTGGTGGCAGGGGCAGGAGTACCGGGCCTGGCCCTGCCAGATCGAGGGGCTGGAGGCGAACGGCAGTGGCTCGCCGTCGTCGCCGACCCTGTCGGTGGGCAACATAGACGGGTCGATCAGCGCCGCGTGCCTCTACTTCGACGACCTGCTGCAGGCGCAGGTGACGATGCGGCAGACCCTTGCCCACTACCTGGACGCGGCCAACTTCGACGGCGGCAACCCGCAGGCCGACCCGTCCCAGGAGGTGATCGAGATCTGGTATGTCGATCGCAAATCCTCGGAGACGAACGAGGTGGTGCAGTGGGAGCTCTCCAGCCCGGCGGACCTCCAGGGTCAGGTCATCCCGGCCCGGATCATCTCCGGGGTATGCGAGTGGTGCGTCCGTGGTCGGTACCGGGGGCCCGAATGCGGCTACACGGGCGCCGCCATGTTCGACGAGGACGGCAACCCCACCGACGACCCGGAGAAAGACAAGTGCTCGGGGTTACTCGCCAGCGGCTGCAAGGTGCGCTGGGGCGAGCACAACGAACTGCCCTTCGGCGGTTTCCCGGGCGCCTCTCTCCTGCGGAGCAACTGACCATGCGAAAACACATCCTCGCCGCCGTGCAACAGCACGCCGCGGCCGAGTACCCGCGCGAGTGTTGCGGCCTGTTGGTCGCCGCCGGCCGCCGGCACCTGTACGTGCCGTGCGAGAACACTGCCGACGATCCAGCCGAGGAGTTCCGCATCGGCCCGGAGGCCTATGCCGCCGCCGAGGACCAGGGCGAGATCATCGGTGTGGTGCACAGCCACCCGGACGGAACCAGCCAGCCATCCCCACGGGACCTGGCCGCGTGCAACTCCGGCGACGTGCCGTGGCACATCATCAGCTGGCCCGAGGGCGACCTGCGCACCATCGTTCCCGAGGATGCCCCGCTGATCGGCCGGCACTTTGTCCACGGTACCGACCACGACTGCTACGGCCTGATCCGCGCCTGGTACCGCCAGGAGCGAGGCGTGGAGCTGCCACGCTTCCCGCACGACTGGCACTGGTGGGAGGAGGGGGCGGACCTCTACGTCCGGCACTACCGGGACGCCGGCTTCCGCCAGGTCACCGATGGCAGCCTGGAGGTTGGCGACGTGATTCTGATGCAGATCCAGTCCCGGCAGATCAACCACGGGGCCGTTTACCTGGGCGATGGGCAGATCCTCCACCATCTCTACGGCCGGCCTTCCTGCAGGGACGTCTGGGGCGGGTACTGGCAAGAGCGCGCCCGGATGGTGGTGCGGTACACTCCGGCCACATTTGCCAAGGAGTGACACATGAAACTGAGGAGCTTTGGGGCGCTTGCTGTTCTCGCTGGTCTGGTGCTGACCGGCTGCTCTACCAGCCCGGTAACTGAACAGCAGGCTGAAGTGATCCCCGGTGATCGTGTTTATGCAGCAGACTTGGTAGGTAAGGCTTCTGGTGGGCAAGCTTCGGTTGTGTTCTTGCGCGATACTGGACTGCTTGGCGCTGCATGCACCCACGATGTCTTCGTAAACAATCGAAAGGCTTTCTCTATTCGTCCAGGTGAAGGAATCTGGCTCAAATTACCGCCTGGCGAGTATTCGTTTCGACTGGAAACAGGAGGGGGTGCGTGCCCCAACGTTGCTACCTCGCAAGACGCCAACTTGAAGTCCACAAGCGAAATCGCCTACCGCATTCTGACTCCCTCGGACTTTGGGTTGAGGCTCACTCGCATCAAGTAGAAGGAGACTCCGGCGATGCGCATCATTCTTTTTCTGTTTGCTACCGCCATGTTAGCCGGCTGCTCCACCAGCCCGCCTGGTGCAAATCCGAGCGCTGTTCCCGGCGAGCGCCAACTCGCGTTCAGACAGAAGTTACCTGGTAGCGCTGAAATCATAGTGACGCGGGACGAGGGGTGGATGGCCGGTGGCGGCTGCTATGTTGCTGTCTTCATTGATGGCCAACTATCCGCAAGAGTCGATGTGGGCGAGCGCGCTGTTTTCTACGTCAAAGCCGGTCGACGCCATATCGGAATGTCCGGTGATCCATCTGGTAAGGGGCTCTGCGCAATGCAGGTTGGCCAGCCATTGAAGGAAACTTCTACTCGGTTGGAGGCTGGAGAGGTTCAACGATTCCGCATTAGTGGAGACACAAACGGACTCGATATCCGTCCCAGCTCGATTTGAATTCTGAAAGATGAAACACGACCGCCTCCGGGCGGTTTTTTCGTTTCTGGAGACGCCATGACGATCACTCGAAACCCTCAGATCTGCACCATCCTGCTTTCTGGGCGCCTGGCCCGTATGTTCGGCCGGGAGCACCGCCGCCAACTGGACACCGGCACCACCTGGGAAGCATTCAGTGCGCTGCGCAACACCGTCCCCGGCTTCCGGGAGGAGATCGAGCGGGCTGCCCGCCATGGCCAGCGCTACGCCGTGTTCCGCAACCGTCGTAATGAGGGCACCGACGCCTTCGAGCTGGGTGGTACCCGGGAGATCCGTATCGTCCCTGTGCTCGCCGGTAGCAAGCGTGGAGGGATGATGCAGACCATCATCGGGGCTGTACTGGTGATTGCTGGCGTGGTCCTGTCGCCTTTCACTGGAGGCAGCTCGATGACGCTCACACAGATTGGCGCCGCACTCATGATCGGCGGCGTGATCCAGATGCTCAGCCCCCAGGCCAAGGGCCTCAAGGGGCGCCAGGACACCGAGAACCAGCCCAGCTATGCCTTCGGCGGCGCGGTGAATACCACCGCCATGGGCAACCCGGTGGCCCTCGGCTACGGCAAGCGCCGCATCGGCGGGGCCATCGTCTCCGCCGGGATCTACGCCGAAGACATCGCCTGACCCGCCCAGCACCACCAGCAGCCCGCCGAGAGCGGGCTTTTTCATGCCCAGAGGAAACCCCCATGCACCCATCCAGCACCCTGAGTGGCCGCAAGGGCGGCCAGAGCGAGGCCCGGCAGCCCGTCGAGGCCCCGGACAGCCTCCGCTCGGTGGCCAAGGCCAAGATGCTCCTTGCCCTCGGCGAGGGCGAGTTCGAGGGCAGCCTGGACGGTACCCGCGTGTTCCTGGACGGGACGCCGCTAATCGACTCCGCCGGCAACACCAACTTCCCCGGCGTGCGCTGGGAGTTCCGCCCGGGCAGCCAGCACCAGGGCTACATCCCCGGCATGCCGTCGGTAGAGAACGAGGTCTCCCAGTCCATCGAGCTGCGCAGCGATACCCCCTATGTCCGCGCCGTGTCGAACCTGCAGCTGTCGGCGGTGCGCCTGCGCTTCCGCTGGCCGGCGCTGCAACAGCAGCACACCAACGGCGACATCACCGGCTACAGCATCGCCTACGCCATCGACGTGCAGACCGACGGCGGGGTCTATCAAACCGTCGTCAGCACCGCCGTCACCGGCAAGACCACCGGGGGCTACGAGCGCAGCCACCGCGTCGACCTGCCGCCGGCGCTGAGCGGCTGGCAGATCCGCGTGCGCCGTATCACCCCGAACAGCAGCAGCGGTGCGATCGCCGACAAGATGCAGATCACGGCCTTCACCGAGATCATCGACAGCAAGCTGCGGTACCCGAACACCGCGCTGCTCTATATCGAGTTCGACGCCTCGCAGTTCACCAACATCCCGCAGGTCTCCTGCGAGCCACGCATGCGCATCGTGCGGGTGCCGAGCAACTACGACCCCGCCACCCGCACCTACGCGGGCAACTGGGACGGCACCTTCGTCAGCGCCTGGACTGATAACCCGGCCTGGATCACCTACGACGTCATCACCCACGAGCGCTTCGGCCTCGGCAAGCGGGTCAAGCCGTGGATGGTCGACAAGTGGGAGCTTTACAGAATCTCGCGCTACTGCGACGAGTTGGTCCCGGACGGGCAGGGCGGCCAGGAGCCGCGCTACACCTGCAACATCTACATCCAGTCGAAGGCCGAGGCCTGGACCGTGCTGCGCGACCTGGCGGCGATCTACCGCGGCATGACCTACTGGGCCAAGGGGCAGATGGTCTGCCTGGCCGACATGCCCCGGGACATCGATTTCATCTACACCCGGGCCAACGTGGTGGACGGGCGCTTCACCTACTCCAGCAGCAGCGAGCGCGCGCGCTACACCCGCGCCCTGGTCAGCTACGACAACCCGGCGAACGCCTACGAGTCGGATGTCACGGTGGCCACCTCGTTCGCCCTGCAGCGGCGCTACGGCGACAACCCCCTGGAGCTGACCGCCATCGGTTGCACCCGCGAGTCGGAGGCGCAGCGCCGCGGGCACTGGGCCCTGCTGACCAACTCCACCGACCGCCAGGTGTCGTTCCAGGTGGGCCTCGACGGCAACATCCCGTTGCCCGGGCACATCATCGGCATTGCCGACCAGCTGCTGGCCGGCCGGCCCATCGGCGGGCGCATCAGCGGGTTCCAGGCTCCGCGCCAGATCACCCTGGACCGGGAGGCCGTGGCCAAGGTCGGGGACCGCCTGATCATCAACCTGCCCAGCGGCAAGGCCGAGGCGCGCACCATCTCCGGCGTGGAGGGGAGGGTGATCACCGTCACCACCGCATACAGCGAGACCCCGCAGGCGCAGCTGCAGTGGTCGGTCGACGCCCAAGACCTGGCCATCCAGCAGTTCCGGGTCACCGCCGTGGCGCGGGACGACCAGCACCTGTTCACCATCACCGCAGTCCGGCACGACCCCAGCAAGTTCGGCGCCATCGACACCGGGGCTCGCCTGGAGGACAGACCCATCACCGTCATCCCGCCCAGCGTGCAGGCGCCGCCGACGGGGGTGCAGATCACCGCCAGCACCGCAACTACCCAGGGGCTCGCCGTCACCACGGCGACCATCAGCTGGCAGCCGGCGGAGCACGCGGTGGGCTACGACGTGGAGTGGCGCCGCAACGACGGCGACTGGATCAAGCTCCCGCGCACCGGCAACACCAACGTCGACATCTCCGGGATCTACGGCGGCGCCTACCTGGCGCGGGTCCGGGCGGTGAACGTGATGGAAGTGGTGTCGGTGGCCGCGACCTCGGCCCTGACCACCCTGGAAGGCAAGGTCGGCTCACCGCCGGCGCTGTCCTTCCTGTCGGCCGTCTCGGACGTCTTCGCGATCAAGCTGCGTTGGGGCTTCCCCAGCGGTACCGGTGATACCGCGTACACCGAGATCCTGCGCAACACCGTCAACAACGACACCGGCGCCACCCTGCTCGGGCAGTACGCCTACCCGATCGCCGAGCACACCCTGGCCCAGCTCTCCGCCGGCGCGGAGGTCTGGTTCAAGGCGCGCCTGGTGGACCGGTTGGGCAACGCCGGGCCCTGGACGGTCTGGACGCGCGGGCAGTCGAGCAGCAACCAGGCCGATTACGACGCCTACTTCAGCCAGCGGATCGGCGCCAGTGCCCTGGCCCAGGCGCTGCTGGAGAAAATCGAGTCGGGTGGCGGGGCGACGGTCAAGGTAGACCAGGTGATAGCCGCGCTCGCAGCCATGTACTCCATCAAAACACAGGTCACCGCTGATGGCCGCACCTACCTGGCCGGCATCGGTGTCGGAGTGGAGAACAACAACGGCATCCTCGAGAGCCAGGTCCTGCTGGCGGCCAGCCGCGTCGCGATCATCGACCCCAACACCGGGTCATCGAGCGCGGTGGCGCCGTTCGTGGTGCAGGGCGGCCAGGTGTTCATCAACAGCGCCGTGATCGGCAACGCCACCATCAACTTCGCCAAGATCAGCGACACCGTGCAGTCGGACAACTTCGTCCCGAACGTCAGCGGCTGGAAGCTGAGCAAGGCCGGTGGCCTGCAGATCAACGGCTCCACCGCCGACGGCGGGCGTATGCAGATCGTCAACGACGCCCTGCGCCTCTACTACCCGAACGGCCAGATTGGCCTGGAGATGGGACTCTTCCTATGAGTGTTGGCTTTCGCGTTTACGGGCCTGACGGCGCGCTGCGCATGGACTGGACGACGCGGGTCTGCCAGGTGATGGGCAGCTTCGACACCGGCTTCTCGGCGGGCTCGCTGCCCGTCGCGTGGCCGGACGGCAAGGTGCCGTTCTGGGTGCAGATCCCCAAGCTCAGCACCCACCCGAAGGGGACCCGCCTGGCTGCGATCGAGATCACCCCCGGCGGGATCAGCTGGGTCTTCAGCGACGTCGTGCCCGAAGGCGGTACCGGCGACTCCACCGTCTATTACGGGTACTACTGATGGGCGCGAAACTCAGGACCTACCACCCGAATGGCACCCTGCAGATGGACACCGAGCGGGTCACCATGGGCCTGCTGAAAAGCGGGTACCTGGAGTACGCCTATCGGGCCTACAAGCTGAAGCAGCCGTCGCTCAACAGCGGTAGCTGGGTTCCCTGGACCCAGTATGACGACGTGCACAGCTGCAGCTTCGAGGCGGTCGCCCCGGTGATCTTCCTGCACGGCCCCGGCGCGCGGGTGTACTTCAACCGCACCGGCAACCAGTGGACCGTCTACTTCGCCGGTGCCAGCACACAGACGCGCTTCTACGTCTTCGACCTGATGCGGGATGTCGGCACCGGGCCGGCGCTGATCACGCGCGACCCGACCGGGCGGGTCACCTTCAACTCACGGCAGTGGCCGATGAACGTGGTGGCCAACGTGATCCCGGCCGGCCCGCCGCCGCCGATCGGCAACCCCACGCCACCGGGCGCACGGTTCTATCCGGCCTATATCGGCGGCACCTTCGAGATCCTGGCGGCCCAGTCGCAGTATTTCGAGTGGATCGTCAGCCGCTGGCACTACCAGATGACGCCGGGGCGGCTCTATGCCGCGTCCCTGCAATGGAGTCGCGGCGCCCTGATGGCCGGCAGCGAATACACCTACTACCGGGCCTGGAACGTCATCGAGGGCGCCTATGGCAACGCCGGGTCGATCACCTTCTGGTTCACCACCTTGCCGGGTTCCCGCATCGGTGAGGAGTACCTGACCGAGCGTTTCTACAACGTCCCCACGCGCCTCTCGGCGGCCCAGGTGATCGACGTCACCGACCTCCCATTCCCCTACCAAGCATGACCATCAGCCCCACGGGCGGAGATCGAACACATGGCGAGACAAGAAATCCCCCTCGGCACCGCGCCGACTGGTGAGGGTGGCGACAACGCGCGCCAGGCCTTCGGGCGAATCAACCAGATGACGGCCGAGCTCTACGCAGCCAACCAGGCGCAGCAGGAGCAGCTCGTCCAGCTCTTCCAGGCCGATGCGAACCTGGGGCAGGAGGTGGATGAACTGAGGGGAGTCGTAGAGGGCAAGGTCGACAAGCGCCCAGGCTACGACCTGAGCCAGGAGAACTTCACCCCAGCCGAGAAACTGAAGCTCGCCGGCCTGGAAAGCAGCCACTTCAAGGGCCTGTTCTCATCGCTGGCGGAGCTGCAGCAGGCAATTCCCACCGGTAGCCCCGGCGACTATGCGGACGTGGATGCTGGCCCCGGGCTCGATGTTCAGCGCTACGTTTGGGACCACAGCGATTCGGCCTGGATCATTCAGGCCTCCGGCTCCACCGTGATGACGCCGGCCCAGGTTAAAACGGCCTACGAGTCGAACCCGGACACCAACCCGTTCAACGACGCCGCAAAGGACAAGCTCGCCGGGATCGCCCCGGGCGCCACTGCGAACAGCTCGGATGTCTACCTGCGTGACCGGAGTAATCACACCGGCAGCCAGCTCGCGGCGACCATCAGCGACCTGGCCAGCGCCATTCGTGGAACGCTGCTCACTGGTTTGTCCCTTGCATCAAGCGCTGCGGTGACCGCGTCCGATTCGATCCTGAGCGCGATCGGGCGGCTGCAGGCCCAGATAACAGGCCATGTCGGTGCGGGTGGTACCGCTCACGCGACAGCGACCACCAACACGGCCGGCTTCATGAGCAGCGCCGATAAGGCCGCCCTCGATGCGCTGGGCCCTGCCGTTGCCGGCAAGCAGGATGCCTTGATCAGCGGGACGAACCTCCGGACAGTGAATGGCCAGAGCCTGCTCGGTGCTGGTGACGTGGTCGTCGGGGATGCTGCTGGAAGCTGGCCCACCATCGCTGACGACAACAAGGTCGGCGGCTATTACGGTAGCGATGGGACGTCAGTCTGGGGGGCTCCGGTGTCGGCAACGTTCACCCAAGAGGGGCCGCGACTGGTGCTGAGGAAGACCGTTGCGGCGGGGGCGCCGGCATACGTCGAGACGGCGATCAACCTGGGAACTGCCGGTGACTACATCATCGACATCGCCATGCAGGGCAGCATCGGCAGCGGGGATGGGCAGTACCTGTGGCTCGGGGATGCGTCCGGCACCACCACGATCCTGGTGTACCTGAACTATGACCGCATGAACTCCGTGCAGCGCCTGGGCTGCCTGTCCTGTGCCTACGTCTACAGTCCAACCAACCAGGTGGTACCCAGCACGTTCGCCGAGGGGGTAGACACATCGGGGACGCTTCAGCAGATCCGGCTCCACATCGACCGCAAGAACAACAACATCGACCTCTACTACTCCAACAACTACGGGGTCTGGGTCATGGGGTCGCGCCTCCCGCAGGCGGTTTCCGTGCCGCTGACGGTTCTGCGGCTGGGCCACATCGCGGGTGCCTCCAATGGCAGCACCCTCCGCCTCGAGGCCGCTGCCATCTACCGGCCGAACGTCGTGGTGTTCGGCGACAGCATCGCCTCCAGCATGTGGCACCTCAACGCCAGGCTCTACTCGGACCTGCGCAACAGCCTCCCCATCGAGAAAGGCCAGGGAGGGGAGACGTCGGCGCAGACACTGGCCAGGGTCTCGCAGGTCACGTCGACCGGGTGCCGGGTTGTGTTGTTGCACGCCTCCAGCAACGACTATCCGTCGGTCTCGGCGAGCCAGCGGACCACCAACATCGCCAACACCGTCGCGGCGCTGAAGGCGGCCGGTTGCAAGGTGATCCTGCTGAATGCCCTGTACGGCTCTCCGGTCCAGGCCGACCAGCCGGGGCGGGTGAACTACTACCGTTCCTGGTGGGACAGCTCCGCAGCAACCGTAGGCGCCGACCTGCTGATCGACATCAACCAACCGCTGATGCAGTTCGGTGCCAACGCGCAGTACCTCTCAAGCGACAACCTGCACCCCACTGAGCGCGGTTACAAAGCGATCGCCATGTATGTCCAGGGGTTCAACAACAAGCGGGCAACGGACGCGATAACTGGCGCGCTGCAGGACTACGGCGGCTGGCAGTACAGCACCGTAATTGGCTTCGTCGGGCCCTCCTACGACTTCACCGGGATTCCGATCTGGGCGACCGAGGTTGAGATCATGTTCGACTCAATCGAGGTCGCCACCACAGCGGGTGTGCCCTACATCGTCCCCCTGACCAGCTCCGGCCCGGTAACGACCGGCTACGGTGGGGGCTGCTGGACCATCACCGCCAGCGCCGCCTCGGGCGCATCGGCCGCCACCGGGTTTGTCATGGGGAGCGCTGCCCTCCCGGTCGGTTCGCCGATCTCCGGTGTCCTGCGGATCAGTCGTATGGGTGGGGACCCCACGCCCGCCGCAGTGTGGTTCGGCATTGGCGAGTACGCCATGGGCACGCAGTCAATGCGTGGTATCGCGCGCCTGCAGCTCTACAACGCACTGATCGGCCTTCGGCTGGCTGCCACCAACGGCGCGACCTTCAGGGGTGGCGCCTGTGTGATTCGGTACCGCCGTTGATCAACTCACAGCCCCACTTGGGGCTTCTTCCTGGAGCACCACCCATGCAGATCACCGAGCAGCAACTGCTGCAGATCCTCCCGAACGCCCGCCGAAACGCGGGCGTTTTCGTTTCCGCTATCAACCGAGCGGCGGCCCGGTACGACATCACCAGCCGCGTCCGCCTGGCCGCATTCCTGGCCCAGGCCGGGCACGAGAGTGCCGAGCTCACCCGGCTGGTGGAGAACCTGAACTACGGCGCCGCCGGCCTGGCCAACACCTGGCCGGGCCGTTTCGCCGTGGACCCGACCGCCCGCCAGCGCGTGCCCAATGGGCTCGCCCTGCGCCTGGAGCGCCAGCCCGAGGCCATCGCCAATTGCGTCTACGCCGCCCGCATGGGCAACGGCCCGGCGGCCTCCGGTGACGGTTGGCGGTACCGGGGCCGTGGGCTGTTCCAGATCACCGGCCGAGCGCAGTACCAGCGGTGCGGTCGAGCCCTGGGCCTGCCCCTGGTGGAGCAGCCAGAACTGCTCGAGCAGCCGGAGTGGGCGGCCCTGTCGGCGGCGTGGTTCTGGGATGACAACGGGCTCAACGCCCTGGCCGACGCCGGCCGTTTCGACGACATCACCCAGCGCATCAACGGCGACCAGAACGGGCGCGCCGAGCGACGCCTGCTGTGGGATCACGCCCGGGGGGTGCTGGCATGAGCGCCGTGATCCCGCTGCGCCTGGTGCTGGCCGGCGTGGCGCTGCTGCTGGCCGCTGTGGGTGGCGCCTGGCTGGCCGCCCAGCACTACCGCCCGTTGCTGGACGAGGCCCAGGACCTGGCTGCGCAGTGCCTGCAAGCCAGGCAGGACCTGGAGAGCGCCGTGGGCGAGCAGAACGCGCGCCTGGCGCAACTGCGCGCCGAGGCTGAGCAACGGCAGCAGGCCGCCGCCCAGGCCCTGCAGGAGGCGCGCCAGGCCGCTGCCGGCGACTACGCCGCCGCCCAGCGCCTGCAGCAGGAGCGGATCGGCGGCGACCAGTGCGCCGCGGCCGAGGCAGTGATCAACCAGGAGTTGGGTCTATGAGGCTGGGAATCGTGGTGGGGGTGGTGTTCGCGCTGGCGGGGTGCGCCGGCCGGCAGGAAGCCGAACCGCGCATTTTGCGCGTAGAGGTCCCGGTGACGGTGCCGTGCCGGGTGGAGGAGGTGAGGGCGCCGTCCTGGGCCACGGCAACCCTCAAGGCGGGTGACCCGCTGGAGGTGAAGGTACGGGCTCTGCTGGCGGAAAGGCTTCAGCGCCAGGGGTACGAGCTGGAGCTCCTGGCCGCCCTGAAAGCCTGCCAATGAAAGCTGTCATTAAGCTGGCATTCCCGAGCTAAAACAGCCTATTTAGGCACAAAAAAGGCACCTCGCCGTTAAGCTAAGTGCCTGATTTGTAAAGCTAATTTGGTGGAGCCGGGGGGATTTGAACCCCCGTCCGCCAGTTCTCCGCTTTCGGGACTACATGCTTAGCCTGGTCTACTGAGTTAGCTCATTGCCGCCCGACAGGCAGGGTGCTTTGAGCGAGCTGTATAAGTTTTAGCCGTTACGTCTACAGCGAACTTGGCGGCGATCCTGTTCTATCTGACAGTCGTTTCGGGTTTACAGGCATCCCCTAGCGACTGCTGGCGCATTAAGCAGCCAGAGCGTAGTTGTCGTCGTTGGCAACTATTAAAGTGCAGCAACTGATTTACGAGGTCTGCTGCCAGCTCGGCATGCCCCTAGAGTTTTGTTACCGGCGTCGAATCCTAATCGGCCCCGATGCTCGCTCTAGAGCAGGGGCGCATGGTACGCCAAAACCCGGGCAACGTCGACAGCCCCGCGATAATTGGGGGCGCTCTGGCCGCATGACATATGATTGCCAGCTATCGTCAGGGTGTCCTTTACAGAGAGCGTCCCATGCTGCGTTCACGTCATCCCCTTCGCCAGTGGATCTGGCGGGCGTTCGTGCAGAGCGCGCTGATTCCGCTGATCCTCGTGGAGTCTGTGCTGATCGCCGCCTACCTGCTGACCAACAGCGCCATCCGCGATGCGCAGCTCGACTACCTGCAGCGCAGCGCGCTGGATGACCTGAGCAGCGCGGTCATGCGCGAGGGCAAGATCATCGACGGGCGCCTGCAAAGCATCGAGATGCTGACGCGGATGTACCGCGACGCGACCCATCGCGCGCTGCACCACGAGGACTTCCGCCCCGACGCCCTGGAGCGCCAGCGCCACGCGCAGACCCCGGACGGGGTGTTCTATACCCACAGTGACGACGGCCGTGCCGCTTCCTTCTATGCCAACAGCACGCCGCCTTCGCAGCAGGACCGCGAGAAGGTGATGCGCCTGTCGCAGTTGGACCCGCTGATGAAGTCCATCCGCGATTCCGACCCGCTGATGGCGGCGGTCTATTTCAACACCTGGGACAGCTACAACCGCATCTACCCCTTCTTCATGACGCCCGAGCAGTATCCCCATGACATGGTGATACCCGACTACAACTTCTATTACCTCGCCGACGCGACCCATAACCCGCAGCGCCGCGTGGTCTGGACCGACGTTTACCTGGACCCGGCCGGGCAGGGCTGGATGATGTCCGCCATCGCGCCGGTGTACACCGGCGATTTCCTCGAAGGGGTGGTGGGCCTCGATATCACCGTCGACAAGATGCTCAAGGAGATTGGCGGCCTCAAGGTGCCGTGGCAGGGCTACGCGATGCTGGTGAGCCGGGACAACAGCATCATGGCGCTGCCGGAGGCCGGCGAGCGCGACTTCAGCCTGCGCGAACTCACCAGCTACTCCTACGAGGAGGCGGTGCGTCGCGAGATGCTCAAGCCCGAGGATTTCAAGCTCGACCGCTTCCCCGAGATGCGCCCGCTGCTGGCGGCGATGAAGGGCGACACGGGTAACGTGCAGGAGGTGGTGCTGGGGGGACGCAAGCAGATGGTCGCCTGGACGGAGATTCCGCAGACCGGCTGGCGCCTGATGATGGTGGTGGACGAGGCCAACATCTTCAGCGAGACCAATCGCCTGGCCGAGCGTTACCAGCAGATCGGCTACCTGCTGATCGCCGGCCTGGCGTTCTTCTACGCGCTGTTCTTCGCCTGGATGTGGTCGCGTTCGCGGCGCCTGTCCAACGAGCTGTCGGTGCCCATGTCCGGCATCGTCGGCATGATGAGCAGCCTGGGTCGGGGCGATTACCACCCCGCGGCGCCGCAGAGCGGTATCCAGGAGCTGGCCGACATGGCCGAGGCGGTGCAGCTCACCGGCGCTCAGTTGCAGGCCAGCGAGCAGGAGCGCTTCCAGGCCCAGCGCAACCTGGAGCTGGTGCTGGAGAGCACCACCGAGAGCATCTGGGAAACCGACCCGCAGGCCCACACCATCCGCATCAGCGGACGTTTCGCCCGGCGCTTCGGGTTGCCCAGTGACCACCTCAGCCTGGCCGACTTCAACAAGCGTGTTCACCCCGACGACATCGAGCGGTTGCGCCAGTTGCGCACGCAGTTCTCCACTGGCGAGCAGGAGGGCTTCGACGCCGAGTACCGCTTCGCCGACGCCAACGGGCAATACGCCTGGCTGCTCAGCCGCGGCAAGGTGCTGGAGCGGGATGCCGATGGCCACGCCAAGCTGGTGGCGGGCACCCATGTGGACATCACCCGCCTCAAGGAGGTGGAAGAGGAACTGCGCCGCGCCACCCGCGAGGCCCAGGCCGCCAGCCAGGCCAAGAGCCGCTTCCTCTCCAGCATGAGCCACGAGTTGCGCACCCCGCTCAACGCGATCCATGGCTTCGCCCAGCTCATCACCCTGGATGCCGAGGGGCGCGAGGAGCGCCGTGAGGAGGGCGAGTACGCCCAGGAGATCGTCAATGCCAGCCGGCACCTGACGTCGCTGGTGGACGACATCCTCGACCTCTCCAGCATCGAGAGCCGCCGCCAGCAGTTGCAGCTCAAGCCGGTGGACATCGGCCCGCTGCTGACCAGTTGCGCCGAGCTGATCCAGCCCGAGCTGCAGGCCCGCCAACTGCAACTGCAGATGATGGCCGCGCCCGAATCGGCGCTGTTCGTCATGGCCGACGCCCGGCGTCTGCGCCAGGTGCTGCTCAACCTGTTGTCCAACGCGATCAAGTACAACAGCCCGCTGGGCATGGTCAGCCTTGGCTACGAGGCGCGTGCTACCGGCGTGCGCCTGTGGGTGGCAGACACCGGCTCGGGCCTCAGTGAGGAACAACAGGCGCTGCTGTTCCAGCCGTTCCAGCGCCTGGGTCGGGAGAACTCCACCATCCCCGGGACCGGCATCGGCCTGGTGCTTTGCCGCGAGCTGGCGGAGCTGATGGGCGGGCAGATCGGCTTCAGCAGCACCCCCGGTGTCGGCAGCCGCTTCTGGATCGACCTGCCCAGTGCCGCCGCGCCCCAGCCCCGGGGCTCGCTGAACGAGCACATCGATGCCATCGCTCTGCCGGAAGTGCTCTGCGTCGAGGACCACCCGGCCTGCCTCAAGGTGTTCAAGGAAGGGCTGCGCGAGGTGGCCGACGTGCGCGGGGTCGGCTCCATCGGCCGCGCTCTCGCCACCCTCGACCAGATGACCCCGGCGCTGCTGGTGCTGGACCTGGACCTGCCCGACGGCGACGGCCTGCAGGTGCTCGACCAGGTACACCGCTCCGCCCACTTGCAGGGCATGCCGGTGATGGTGGTGAGTGCTGCGGCCGACGATGCCCTGCTGACCGAGGCGCGCCGCCGAGGCGCCGATGTCTGCATGACCAAACCAGTGGACCTGCAGCAACTGCGCCAGCTCGCCGTGTCCCTGCTGGAGCGTGCCGCCCGCATCAACGAGTAGGCCCCGCACGCGGGGTGCCCTGCTGTCTTTGCGGCCCGGCTTACTGCCGGGCCGCCTTGTTGCGACCTTCTACCTGCCGCTACTGCGACGCCCCGTCGGTGTTGGGGCGCTGCAGGCTTTGCAGGGCCATGTTCGAGGCGCTGATGCAGCCTTCGGTGTCGCCGTGGGTCTTGGCCTGTTCGGCCTTGGCGCGCAGGTCCTGGACTCCTGCTTGAGCGGATCGCCGAGGGTGGTGGCGGTGGCGAGCTGGTCGCTGATCTTCTGCAGGTTGAGGGTGCAGAGGTCGTCGGCGAAGGCCAGGGGGGGACGCCAGCAGGGTGGCGCCGAGCAGCAGGGCAGTGCGTTGCATGGGGTGGTCCTCTCTTCGTTCTGTGGCACTCGGAGGGGCCTTGCGGGACGGCCGGGTGGAGCACGGATGTCCGAGATGGGCGAGCCGGCGCGTAGCGGGCTCATGAAGGTGGACAGGGTGGCGGGGAGGGCGGTTCAGGTTTTCTGCTGGGGAACTGTCCCCGCCCCACCATCCCACGCTTGGCAACACTGCAGCGTGCTCACACACGGTGCTGTCTTGCCGGGCTGTGAAGAACCATAAAAAAGCCCCGCTCGAGGCGGGGCGCAATCCGTGCCGGGCACGGCTCTTGAGGTTCAGTCCGCGCGGGGGCGGGTGACCCGGTCCACCAGGTAGACCAGGCCGTGGTAGTCGATGCCGCTGTGGTGGCTGAGGCCGATCTCGCAGGTGCGGCTGGTGGAGACGCCTTCCTCGCAGATCTGCACGGCGTCCTTCAGGCTGCGCAGGGCGTGGCTGTTGAGTTCCGGGGTGGTGAAGCCCTTGTCGCCGGCGAAGCCGCAGCAGTGGATGCCTTCGGGGACGACCACCTGGCGGGTGCAGCGGCTGACCAGGTCGATCAGCGCCTGGGATTCGCCCAGGTGCTGGGTGCTGCAGGTGACGTGGACGGCCACCGGCTGCTCCTGGGGGGTGAACTCCAGGCGGTCGAGCAGGTGGGTGCGGATGAACTTCACCGGGTCGTGGATCTTCAGCCGGGGGTCGTCCAGCCCCTGCACCAGGCGCAGGGTGCAGGGGCTGGTGTCGCAGTAGATCGGGTCGAGGCCGCCGCGGCTGGCGCGCAGCAGTTCGGCCAGCAGTTCGTCGCGCTTGTCGTCGGCCTGGCGGGCGTAGCCCTTGGAGGCGAAGGGCTGGCCGCAGCAGAGGTTGTCGGCGTTGTCGGGGAAGACCACCTGGTAGCCGGCCTTCTCCAGCAGTTGGCGGGTCTTGTCCATCAACGGCATCTGTTCGTCGGCACCGGCGGCCGGGCCCATGGCGCGGGAGACGCAGGCGGTGAGGTAGACCACGCGCGGCCGTTCGCCCATGGGGGCGTCGGCCGGTGGGTCGAAGCGCACCGGTTGCGGCATGGCCGGGGTCCACTGGGGCAGGCGTTCGCCACTGGCGCGGTGCAGGGCTCCGCTGAGGCGCGCCAGGCGCGGGGCGCCGAGCACGGCTCGGGTGAGGTTGGCGGTGGCCAGCAGCAGGCGGGCGCCCTTGAGGGTGGTGGCGAAGTTGCGCGCGAGCCAGGTGGCGGTGCCGGGGCGGTGGGCGTGTTCGCCGCGCAGCTTGCGCACCAGATCGCCGGTGTTGATGCCGACGGGGCAGCGCTGGGCGCAGAGGCCGGTGGCGGCGCAGGTGTCGACGCCCTGGTAGGCGAAGGCTTCTTCCAGCTCGCGGGTGTCGATGCCGGCGCGCTTGCGGGCCTGGATGTCGCGCCAGATGACGATGCGCTGGCGTGGGCTGAGGGTCAGGCCTTTGGAGGGGCAGACCGGTTCGCAGAAGCCGCATTCGATGCATTTGTCGACGATCTCGTCGGCGGCGGGCAGCGGTTTGAGGTTCTTCAGGTGCAGTTCGCGGTCGTCGCTGAGGATGACGCCGGGATTGAGGATGCCGGTGGGGTCGAGCAGGCGCTTGAGCTGCCACATCAGTTGGTAGGCGTCGTGGCCCCATTCCAGTTCGACGAAGGGCGCCATGTTGCGGCCGGTGCCGTGCTCGGCCTTGAGGGCGCCGCCGAACTCGACGGCGACCAGTTGGGCGACGTCCTGCATGAAGGCATCGTAGCGGGCGACCTGCTCGGGGCTGTCGAAGCCCTGGGTGAAGACGAAGTGCAGGTTCCCTTCCAGGGCATGGCCGAAGAGGATGGCCTCGTCGTAGCGGTGCTTGTCGAACAGTTCGATGAGGCGGTTGACGCCGGCGGCGAGCTGTTCGACGGGGAAGGTGACGTCTTCGATGATCACCGTGGTGCCGGTCTGGCGCACGGCGCCGACGGCGGGGAAGGTGTCCTTGCGGATCTTCCAGAGCTGGTTGTAGACGACCGGGTCTTCGCTGAAGTCGACCTTCTGCTCCACCGGGAAGTCGGCGATGGAGGCGGTGATCTGCGCGAGCTGTTCGTGCAGCAGGCTGGCGCTGGCGGCGCGGGATTCGATCAGCAGGGCGCAGGCGCTGGCGGAGAGGCCCTTGACCCAGGTGGGCATGCCGGGCTTGTCCTGCACGGAGCGCAGGCTGCGGCGGTCCAGCAGTTCGACGGCGGAGACCGGTTGCTGCTTGAGCACGGGCACGGCGCGGCAGCAGGTTTCCACGTCGGGGAAGACGATCAGCGCGGAGGCCTTGTGCGGGTGCTCGGGCACGGTGTGGTAGGTGACGGCGCTGATGAAGCCGAGGGTGCCTTCGGAGCCCACCAGCAGGTGGGTGAGGATGTCCAGCGGCTGGTCGTAGTCCACCAGGGCGTTGAGGGACAGGCCGGTGGTGTTCTTGAGGCGGTATTTGTGGCGGATCTTCGCGGCCAGTTCGGTGTTGGCGCGGGTCTGCCGGCCGAGTTCGCCGAGCTGCTTCAGCAACTCGCCGTGGCTGGCCTGGAAGGCGGCAACGCTGGTCGGGTCTTCGCTGTCCAGCAGGGTGCCGTCGGCCAGCACCAGGCGCAGGCCGGCGAGGGTGTGGTAGCTGTTCTGGGCGGTGCCGCAGCACATGCCGCTGGCGTTATTGGCGACGATGCCGCCGATCTTGCAGGCGTTGATGGAGGCCGGGTCCGGCCCGATCTTGCGGCCGTAGGGGGCGAGCCAGGCGTTGGCCTGGGCGCCGATGACGCCGGGCTGCAGGCGGATCTGCGCGCCGCCTTGGCGGATGTCGCGGCCGTTCCAGTTGTCACCGAGGACGATCAGCACCGAGTCGCTGATGGCCTGGCCGGAGAGGCTGGTGCCGGCGGCGCGGAAGGTGACGGGCACCTGTTCGGCGTGAGCGGCCTTGAGCAGGGTGATGACTTCGGCTTCGCTCTCGACCCGCACCACCAGCTTGGGGATGAGGCGGTAGAAGCTGGCGTCGGTGCCGAAGGCGAGGGCGGAGAGCGCATCGTCGAAGCGCCGGTCGCGGGGGATCAGGCGCTCGACGGTGTGCAGGAAGGCGGCGGGCAGGCTCATCGGTCAGGTCCTGTCATCAACGGTGGGGTGCGGGCCGCTTGGGCGGCCTCGTCTTGGATGGGCGCCGTTCAGCGGGGCAGGTCGCGCACCAGTGAGTCGGCGTTGATCTCGGCGATGGACTTGGCGCCGGTGAGCACCATGGCCACGCGCATTTCCTTTTCGATCAGGTCCAGCAGGTTGCTCACGCCGGCGCCGCCGGCGGCGGCCAGGGCGTAGACGAAGGCACGGCCGAGCATGACGGTGTCGGCGCCGAGGGCGAGCATGCGCACGACGTCGAGGCCGGTGCGGATGCCTGAGTCGGCGAGGATCTTCAGTTCGCCCTTTACCGCGTCGGCGATGGCGGGCAGGGCGCGGGCGCTGGAGAGCACGCCGTCGAGCTGCCGGCCGCCGTGGTTGGAGACGATGATGCCGTCGGCGCCGAAGGTGACGGCGTCACGGGCGTCCTCGGGGTCGAGGATGCCTTTGATGACCATGGGGCCTTGCCAGAAGTCGCGGATCCATTCGAGGTCCTTCCAGGAGATGGAGGGGTCGAAGTTGGCGCCGAGCCAGCCGATGTAGTCGGCCAGGCCGGTGGGGTTGCCACGGTAGGTGGAGATGTTGCCGAGGTCGTGGGGCTTGCCGAGCAGGCCGACGTCCCAGGCCCAGGCGGGGTGGGTCATGGCTTGCAGCACGCGACGCAGTGGGGCGTTGGGGCCGCTCATGCCGGAGTGGGCGTCGCGGTAGCGGGCACCGGGCACGGGCATGTCGACGGTGAAGACGAGGGTGGTGACGCCGGCGGCCTTGGCGCGTTCCAGGGCGTTCTTCATGAAGCCGCGGTCCTTCAGCACGTAGAGCTGGAACCACATGGGCCGGTCGATGGCCGGGGCGACTTCTTCGATCGGGCACACCGAGACGGTGGAGAGAGTGAAGGGGATGCCCTTGGCCGCTGCGGCCTTGGCGGCCTGCACTTCGCCGCGTCGGGCGTACATGCCGGTGAGGCCGACGGGGGCGAGGGCTACAGGCATGGCGAGGGTTTCGCCGAACAGTTGGGTTTCGAGGCTGAGCTCGGACATGTTCCGCAGCACGCGCTGGCGCAGGGCGATGTCGGCCAGGTCCTGCACGTTGCGGCGCAGGGTGTGCTCGGCGTAGGCGCCGCCGTCGATGTAGTGGAACAGGAAGGGCGGCAGCTTGCGTTGGGCGGCGGCGCGGTAGTCGGTGGAGGCGGAGATGATCATGGGCTCTTCCGTTTTGGCAGAAAACGTGGATCGAGCGCGCTGGAGCGATACAGGGCGGAAATGGCCGGGGAGCCGAGCCTACCTATGTAGGCGAGCCTCTCCGAGGCCATTCCCTTGCTGCATCGCCGACGCGCAGCCGGCTCTCGTCAGTGAACCAGCATGCCGGTGAAGACATAGGCCTGCGCCAGGGTGATCAGGCCGACCATGGCGGCGAAGATCAGGCTGTGCTTCAGGGTGAAGCGGAACAGGTCCGACTCCTTGCCGACCATGCCGGTGGCGGCGCAGGCCACGGCGATGGACTGCGGGGAGATCATCTTGCCGGTGACGCCACCGCTGGTGTTCGCAGCGACCAGGAGGGTGTCGTTGACGCCGATCTGGTGGGCGGTGGTGGCCTGCAGCGAGCCGAACAGGGCGTTGGAGGAGGTGTCGGAACCGGTGAGGAACACGCCCAGCCAGCCGAGGAACGGCGAGAAGAACGGGAAGGCTGCGCCGGTGCCGGCCAGGACCAGCGCCAGGGTGGTGGACATGCCGGAGAAGTTGGTGACGAAGGCGAAGGCCAGCACCATGCCGATGGAGAGGATCGGCATCTTCAGCTCGACGAAGGTTTCCCCCAGACTGGTCAGACCATTTTTGATGTTGATCTTCAGGATCAGCATGGAAACCACGGCGGAGAGGAAGATCGCGGTGCCGGTGGCGGAGATCGGGTCGAACTTGTAGACGGCCGGGATCGCGGTGGCGGTGGCGACGATGGGGGCGCCTTTCATCACCAGTTGATCCAGGTGCGGGATGGCGAACATGAAGACGAAGTGCTCCAGCGCGCCACCCGGGGCGAACAGGGCCTTGAACGGTTTCAGGGTCCAGAGGGTGACCAGGACGGTCAGCACCAGGAACGGCGACCAGGCCTTGAGGATCTCGCCGAAGCTGTAGGGCGACGGGGTGCTGCTGCGCGGGCCGCCGAAGCCGCCCATGACGGCTGCACCGCCGGAGATGCCGACCACCTCGCGGTCTTCGGCGCGCTTGGGCTGCCACACCTTGAGGAACAGGGTGAGGGACACCAGGCTCACCAGGGCGGAGGTGATGTCGGGCAGTTCCGGGCCGATGAAGTTGGAGGTGAAGTACTGGGTGATGGCGAAGCTGGCACCGGCGACGAGGGCGGCCGGCCAGGTTTCCTTGATGCCGCGCCAGCCATCCATCATGGCCACCAGCCAGAACGGCACGATGATCGACAGGAAGGGCAGTTGGCGGCCGGTCATGGCGCCGATCTTGAAGGCGTCGATGCCGGTGACCTGGCCCGCGACGATGATCGGGATGCCGAGGGCGCCGAAGGCCACCGGGGCGGTGTTGGCGATCAGGCACAGGCCGGCGGCGTAGAGCGGGTTGAAGCCCAGGCCCACCAGCAGTGCGGCGGTGATGGCCACGGGGGCGCCGAAGCCGGCGGCCCCTTCGAGGAAGGCGCCGAAGGAGAAGCCGATCAGCAGGACCTGCAGGCGCTGGTCGTCGGTGATGGAGAGCACGGAGCTGCGGATCACTTCGAACTGGCCGCTCTTGACGGTGAGTTTGTAGAGGAACACCGCGGCGACGATGATCCAGGCGATCGGCCAGAGGCCGTAGGCGAAGCCGTAGCCGGCGGCGGCGAAGGCCATGTCGACCGGCATCTTGAAGGCGAAGATCGCGACCGCAAGGGACAGGGCGAGGGTGATGGTGCCTGCGATGTAGCCCTTCATGCGGAACACGGCGAGGGCGAGGAAGAAGAAGACGATGGGGATCAAGGCGACCAGCGCGGACAGGCCGAGGCTGCCGAGCGGGGTGTAGATCTGTTGCCAAGCTTGCATTCGGGTGGCTCCCTGATTGTTTTTGGAGTGCCTGTTGGCCTTCCGGAGTCGTTGCGCTCGTGGCGCAGCAGCAGGGCAATTGCTCTCCGTTCGGCGTTTTCGTCGAATTGGTATTACCAATTTACAAAATCGACGGCTCAGGGTAAAAGCCCTTCTATTGACCTGTCAATTTCGTGTCCTACAACTTTGGTCGAGCGCATGGGGCTCATCTGCGCCTTGTGGATGGCGATGGCGCTGGTTAGGCTGCCGCGCTGAATGAGCTGGGCTGCCATGGCTGGTGGCTGTAGTGGGAACGGAACGGTGGTTCGGGAGGGGTATGGGATTCGGTCAGGTGCGTCAGCGCCGTCTGTCGGATGACATCGTCGATCACCTCGAGGCGATGATCCTCGAGGGGACCCTGAAAGCAGGCGAGCGGCTGCCGGCGGAGCGTGTGCTGGCCGAGCAGTTCGGGGTGTCGCGTCCGTCCCTGCGGGAGGCGATCCAGAAGCTGGTGGCCAAGGGGCTGCTGGTGAGCCGGCAGGGCGGCGGCAACTACGTGTCGGCGGAGCTGGGGTCGACCTTCAGCGATCCGTTGCTGAAGCTGCTGGAGGGCAACCCCGACGCGCAGCGCGATCTGCTGGAGTTCCGCCACACATTGGAGGGCTCCTGCGCCTATTACGCGGCGCTGCGGGCGACGGCGGTTGACCATGAGCGCCTGGGCGAGGCGTTCGAGGCGCTGCAGGCTTGCTATTCGCCGGGCAGCCAGGCGACCCGGGAGGAGGAGGGCGCCGCCGATGCACGCTTCCACCTGGCGATTGCCGAGGCCAGCCACAATGCGGTGCTGCTGCACACCATCCGTGGGCTGTTCGATCTGCTCAAGCACAACGTGGTGACCAACATCGGTGGGATGTACCTGCAGCGCAGCGAGACCCGCGACATGCTGATGGCCCAGCACCGGGCGCTGTACGAGGCGATCATCGAACGGCGGGCGGAGGAGGCGCGGGAGGTGTCCAATCGCCACATCGACTATGTGCAGGAAGTGCTGGCCGAGGGGCGGCTGGAGGCGGTGCGCCTGGAGCGAGCGCAGCGGCGCCAGGGCATTTGAGTCGTCAGTGCGCGCAAACGAAAACGCCGGGCAATGCCCGGCGTTTCTGTCTGGCGAGGATCACTCCTTGCCTTTGGTGCGCATGGCGCGTTCGATCTCGCGATCGGAGTCGCGTTCTTTCTCCGTGGCGCGCTTGTCGAACTCTTTCTTGCCCTTCACCAGGGCGATCTCGCATTTGATCAGGTGGGCCTTCCAGTACAGCGAGAGGGCGACACAGGTGTAGCCCTTCTGCTGGACGGCACCGAACAGCTTGCCCAGTTCGCGCTTGTGCAGCAGCAGCTTGCGGGTGCGCACGGGGTCGGCGATGACGTGGGTGCTGGCGGTCTTCAGCGGGGTGATGTGGCTACCGAGCAGCCAGGCCTCGCCGTCCTTCAGCAGTACGTAGCTGTCCACCAGTTGGGCTTTGCCGGCGCGGAGGCTCTTGACCTCCCAGCCTGCGAGGGCGAGGCCGGCCTCGAAGCGCTGCTCGACGAAGTAGTCGTGCAGAGCCTTCTTGTTCTGTGCGATGGAGCCTTGGGTTTGTTTCTTTTGCTTAGCCATAGGCGCGGCATTATAGGGAGTCGCTCGCCAGCCCGCTACGGCGGCGTAGGCTTGAGCGCGTTGGGCGAATCCTCGACAATGCGCGCTCTTTTTTTGACCAGCCGTGTTGCCCCTGCTGCAGCCGACTGACTGACGTTCAGAGGCTCCGATGTCCACGCATATCCAGCGTTCCGCGCTGCTCCCCTATCCCGCCAAGGCGCTCTACGACCTGGTCAATGATGTGGTGCGCTACCCCGAATTCCTGCCCTGGTGCGCGAGCAGCGAGGTGCTGGAGTCGAGCGAGTCGCACATGGTGGCCAGCCTGGGCGTGGCCAAGGGCGGGATCAGCCAGCGCTTCGTCACCCGCAATGTGCTGGTGGAGGGGGCGAGCATCGAGATGAACCTGGAGGAAGGGCCGTTCACCGAACTGCATGGGGTTTGGCACTTCAAGGCGCTGGGGGAGAAGGCCTGCAAGATCAGCCTGGACCTGTCCTTCGACTACGCCGGGCCGATTGTCAAGGCGACCCTGGGGCCGCTGTTCAATCAGGCAGCGAACACCTTGGTGGATGCCTTCTGCCAGCGGGCCAAGCAGCTGTATGGCTGAGTCGCTGATCGCCGTCGAGGTGGTGTGTGCGCTGCCTGACCGTCAGCGCCTGGTACGGCTGGAGGTACCGGCCGGGACGACGCTGCGCCAGGCTGTGCTGATGGCGGGGCTGGCGGATGCGTTTCCCGACCTGGACCTGGCGGCTGCGCCGCTGGGCATCTTCGGCAAGGCGGTGCAGGACGCCGAGGCTCGGCAGGTCGAGGCGGGGGATCGCATTGAGGTCTATCGCCCCCTGGTGGCCGATCCGAAGGAGGTGCGCAAGGCGCGCGCCGCGCGTGCGGCCCAGGCCAGGGGAGAGGGCAAGGGCGACTGATCGGGTCGTCTGGCGACGCTGCGGCTGTCGGCCTTTGTTTATCAGGCAGGTACAAAAAAGCCCGGAATCAGTCCGGGCTTTTTCATGGGCGCCGCATTTACTGCGGCGTGGTGTCCAGGGGTTCCGGGATCGGGACCGGTACGGTTTCCACCTGGTCCACTTCCTTCTGGATCTGCTCCAGCAGCGAGCCGGGCTTGGCTTTCTCTTCCGGCTTCTGCTGGGTGGGCTTGCTTGGGGTGACCTGGTTGTTGCCGTCGCTGCCGAGGATCGCCTCGTCGCGGCTGACGCCAGGCATGAAGTCGCCACCCAGGCCGATCAGTTGGTCATTGCCGTCGAACAGCAGGGTGACGCGCTCCTGCTGACGCTGACCGCCGCCGGGCTGAATGCTGTAGAGGTAGTCCCAGCGGTTGGCGTGGAAGGTATCGAGAATCAAGGGGTTGCCCATGATAAACCGCACTTGGCGCCGGGTCATTCCGGGCTTCAACTGGTCTATCATGTCCTGCGTTACGACGTTGCCTTGCTGGATGTCGATCTTGTAGACACCGGGAAACGAACAACCGGCGAGTGCGAGCAGGCCTGCAAATGAGAGGCTGGTCAGCAGGAGCTTGGTGTTTTGCATCGGTGGGTGACTTCCACTATCTTGGCTGGGCAACGAAAATCCGATCATACCCGCATTGAGGGAAGCTGCGAAGCAGCATCCACGAGAAAGCTGACCATGGTTGAAAATAACGAACTTCGCAAAGCCGGTCTGAAGGTCACCCTGCCTCGGGTGAAGATCCTTCAGATGCTCGACTCCGCCGATCAGCGTCACATGAGTGCCGAGGATGTGTACAAGGCACTGATGGAAGCCGGCGAGGACGTCGGCCTTGCGACGGTCTACCGCGTGCTTACCCAGTTCGAGGCTGCCGGCCTCGTTGTCCGCCACAATTTCGATGGCGGCCATGCCGTGTTCGAACTGGCTGACAGCGGCCACCACGACCACATGGTCTGCGTGGACTCCGGTGAGGTCATCGAATTCATCGACGCCGAAATCGAAAAGCGGCAGAAAGAGATCGTGAAAGAGCACGGCTTCGAGCTCGTCGATCACAATCTGGTGCTGTACGTGCGTAAGAAGAAGTAATCTCCGCTTCATGAAAAAGGCGACCTCGGGTCGCCTTTTTCATGCCTGCGCGAATCAGTTGCGGGCGCTGGCGACCATCTTGCGGGCGTGTGCGATGGATTCTTCGGTGAGGTCGACGCCACCCAGCATGCGGGCGATTTCTTCCACGCGCGTCGCGTCGTCGAGGTTGGTGACGGCGGTGCGGGTCTCCTTGCTGCCGCGCTTCTTGTGCACGAAGAGGTGGTGATGACCCTGGGCGGCCACCTGGGGCAGGTGGGTGACGGTGAGGACCTGGCCGCGCTCGCCCAGGCGCCGCAGCAACTGGCCGACCACTTCCGCGGTGGGGCCGCCGATGCCTACGTCCACTTCGTCGAACACCAGGGTCGGTACCCGCGAGGTTTGTGCGGTGATGACCTGGATCGCCAGGCTGATCCGGGATAGCTCGCCGCCCGAGGCGACCTTGGCCAGGCCCTTCAGTGGTTGGCCGGGGTTGGCGCTGACCAGGAACTCCACCTGCTCCTGTCCGTTCGGTTGGGGTTCGTCGCTTTCGATGCCGCGTAGCTCGATGCTGAAGCGCCCGCCGGGCATGCCCAGGCGTTGCATCTCCGTCTCCACGGCCTTGGCCAGCTTGCCGGCCGCTTTGCTGCGCAACTGGCTCAGTTCGGCGGCTTTTGCCTGGTAGTGGCGGGCATAGGCCGCCAGTTCGTCCCCGAGGCGCTCCACGGCCTCGTCATCGGCATTGAGCGCTTCGATCTCCTCCAGCAGCGTGTGCTGCAGGTGGGGGAGTTCGCTGGGATGGATACGGTGCTTGCGGGCCAGGGTGTAGAGCGTGTCGAGGCGTTCTTCGACCTCCTGCTGGCGATGCGGGTCGGCATCGAAATGATCGATGAATCGGTTGATTTCGCCGACCGCTTCTTCCACCTGGATCTGGGCGCTGGCCAGCAGATTGACGGCTTCGGCAATCGGGCCCTGCTGGGCGTTGAAGGCCGTCAGGCGATTGAGGCTGGAGGTGAGAGCGCTGAGGACGTTGCCGGCATCGCTCTCGCTGCACATGTCCAGTACCTGGCGGCAGCCTGCCAGCAGACTTTCGGCGTTGGACAGGGTCTTGTGCTCGGCTTCCAGTTGCTCCAGCTCATTGTCGCCGAGGGCCAGTTGCTCCAGCTCCTCCAACTGGTAGCTGAGCAGTTGGTGGCGGGCGCGCTGCTCTTCGCTGTTACGTGACAGGCGTTGGAGCTCCTGGCGGGTCTGGCGCCAGCGCTGGGCAGCGAGCTGGACCTGGCGGGCCAGGTCGCTGGCGCCGGCGAATTCGTCCAGCAGGCGCCGATGAGTGTCCGGCTTGAGCAGCGACTGGTGTTCATGCTGGCTGTGGATGTCGATCAGCAGCTCGCCCAGTGCCTTGAGGTCGCCCTGGGGGCAGGGCGTGCCGTTTATATAGGCACGGGATCGGCCTTCCGCAGTGATGACCCGGCGCAGGATGCAGGGGCCATCAATTTCCAGGTCCCGCTCGGCGAGCCAGGCACGTGCCTCCGGGATATCACTGAGGTCGAAGCTGGCAAGGATGTCGGCCTTCTCCGCACCGGGGCGGACGGCGCCGCTGTCGGCACGGTCGCCCAGGGTCAGACCGAGGGCGTCGAGCATGATCGACTTGCCCGCGCCGGTCTCGCCGGTGATCACGGTCATGCCGCCTTCGAGCTCAAGGTCCAGGTGCTCGACGATGGCGTAGTTGTGGACTGAGAGGTGGACCAGCATGGCGGGGACTCCCCTGGGTTTAGGCTGGCTATTTATACAGTGTTTGTTTTCCGGCTGACAATCGCCTGCTGCCCTTGAAGCGACAAATTGCGACCCCATATAGGCGGACAGATCGGCGGGTCATTCCCCGCCACCGTTTCAGTAAGGAGGAAGGCATGGCAGACGAACAGAACCTGGATACCCAGAACCCCGAGGTGAGCGCACCGGCTGATGTGGCGGGCGAGGACCTCGTGGCCCGCGTCCAGGCGCTGGAGGAGCAACTGGCTGCGGCCCAGGACCAGTCCCTGCGTACCGCTGCCGAGCTGCAGAACATCCGCCGCCGTGCGGAGCAGGATGTCGAGAAGGCACACAAGTTCGCCCTGGAGAAGTTCGCCAACGACCTGTTGCCGGTGGTCGACAGCCTGGAGCGCGGCCTGGAGCTGACCAGTGCCGAGGACGAGGCCGTCCGTCCTGTACGCGAAGGCGTCGAGCTGACCCTGAAGCTGTTCCACGACACCCTGAAGCGCTTCCAGGTCGAGGCCGTCGACCCCCATGGCGCTCCGTTCAACCCGGAGCATCACCAGGCGATGGCAATGGAAGAGAGCCCCCATGTCGAGCCGGGTAGCGTCCTGAAGGTCTTCCAGAAGGGCTACCTGCTCAACGGTCGCCTGCTGCGCCCGGCCATGGTCGTGGTCAGCAAGGCGCCGGCCGAAGCGCCGCCGTCCATCGACGAGCAGGCTTGAAATCCGGCTTCGGGCCCCCATCTGGTAGTCCAAGCGTTCACATGCTGATGCGGCCCCCAAGCGAGCGGGGCCGCAAAGAAATCAAAGTTTCGGGAGAGAGAATATGGGCAAGATCATCGGTATCGACCTGGGTACCACCAACTCCTGCGTTTCCATTCTTGAGAATGGCAACGTCAAGGTGATCGAAAACGCCGAGGGCGCGCGCACCACCCCCTCGATCATCGCCTACACCAACGACGGTGAGATCCTGGTCGGCCAGTCCGCCAAGCGCCAGGCTGTCACCAACCCGCACAACACCCTGTACGCCGTGAAGCGCCTGATCGGTCGTCGCTTCGAAGAAGACGTCGTGCAGAAAGACATCAAGATGGTCCCCTACAAGATCGCCAAGGCCGACAACGGTGACGCCTGGGTCGAGGTGAAGGGCCAGAAGATGGCGCCTCCGCAGATCTCTGCGGAAGTGCTGAAGAAGATGAAGAAGACCGCCGAAGACTACCTCGGCGAGCCGGTGACCGAAGCCGTCATCACCGTTCCGGCCTACTT
Organism: Pseudomonas sp. 1D4; assembly: GCF_001728925.1. NCBI lineage: Bacteria > Pseudomonadati > Pseudomonadota > Gammaproteobacteria > Pseudomonadales > Pseudomonadaceae > Pseudomonas > Pseudomonas sp. 1D4. The sequence goes on along the minus strand of NZ_LXJQ01000018.1, from coordinate 33,644 downwards.
CAACGACAGCCAGCGCCAGGCTACCAAGGACGCCGGCCGCATCGCCGGCCTGGACGTCAAGCGCATCATCAACGAGCCCACTGCGGCTGCGCTGGCCTATGGCATGGACAAGGCCAAGGGCGACCACACCGTGATCGTCTATGACCTGGGTGGCGGTACCTTCGACGTGTCGGTGATCGAGATCGCCGAAGTGGACGGCGAGCACCAGTTCGAAGTGCTGGCCACCAACGGCGATACCTTCCTGGGTGGCGAGGACTTCGACATCCGCCTGATCGACTACCTCGTCGACGAGTTCAAGAAAGAGTCCGGCATGGACCTGAAGGGCGACCCGCTGGCCATGCAGCGCCTGAAAGAGGCTGCCGAGAAGGCCAAGATCGAGCTGTCCTCCAGCCAGCAGACCGACGTCAACCTGCCGTACATCACTGCAGACCAGACCGGTCCGAAGCACCTGAACGTGAAGATTTCCCGCGCCAAGCTGGAGGCCCTGGTGGAAGACCTGGTCGCTCGCACCATCGAGCCGTGCCGCATCGCGCTGAAGGATGCTGGCCTGGACGTGGGTGACATCCACGAAGTCATCCTGGTCGGTGGCCAGACCCGCATGCCGCTGGTGCAGAAGCAAGTGGCCGACTTCTTCGGCAAGGAAGCGCGCAAGGACGTCAACCCGGACGAGGCTGTCGCCATCGGTGCGGCCATCCAGGGTGCCGTACTGGCCGGTGACGTGAAGGACGTGCTGCTGCTCGACGTGAGCCCGCTGACGCTGGGTATCGAGACCCTGGGTGGCGTGATGACTCCGCTGATCGAGAAGAACACCACCATCCCGACCAAGAAGTCCCAGGTATTCTCTACTGCCGACGACAACCAGTCCGCCGTGACCATTCACGTGCTGCAGGGTGAGCGCAAGCAGGCCGGCCAGAACAAGTCCCTGGGCAAGTTCGACCTGGCCGAGATCCCGCCGGCTCCGCGTGGCGTGCCGCAGATCGAAGTGACCTTCGACATCGACGCCAACGGCATCCTGCACGTGTCCGCCAAGGACAAGGCCACCGGCAAGCAGCAGTCCATCGTGATCAAGGCCAACTCCGGCCTGTCCGAGGAAGAAATCCAGCAGATGGTGCGTGACGCCGAAGCCAACGCCGAGGAAGACCGCAAATTCGAAGAGCTGGCCGGTGCCCGCAACCAGGGTGACGCGCTGGTTCACGCCACCCGCAAGATGATCACCGAAGCGGGCGACAAGGCCACTGCTGAAGAGAAGGCGGCCATCGAGAAAGCCGTGGGTGAGCTGGAAGTCGCCGTGAAAGGCGATGACAAGGCCGAGATCGAAGCCAAGATGAACGCGCTGTCCCAGGCTTCCGCTCCGCTGGCGCAGAAGATGTACGCCGAGCAGGCCAAGGCCGGCGAGGGTGCTCCCGCAGGCGACGACAAGGCTGCCGACGATGCCGTCGACGCCGAGTTCGAAGAGGTCAAGGACAACAAGTAAGCGCCACGCTTGCTTGCGCTCCTGCCCCGAGCCGTTCGGCTCGGGGTGATTCGCCACGCGGGGGCTTGCTCCCGCGTCGGCGTGTCTGGAGGGCGCGAAACTTTCAGAGTGCAGAGAACCAATGGCTAAACGTGACTTTTACGAAATCCTCGGTGTAGAGCGTGGCGCCAGCGAGGCCGAGCTGAAGAAGGCCTATCGTCGCCTGGCCATGAAGTACCACCCGGACCGCAACCCGGGGGACAAGGAGTCCGAGGAGAAATTCAAGGAGGCCAACGAGGCCTACGAAATCCTCTCGGATGCCAGCAAGCGCGCGGCCTACGATCAATACGGCCATGCCGGTGTCGACCCGCAGATGGGCGGCGGCGGTGGTGCGGGGTTCGGCGGTGCAAGCTTCTCCGACATCTTCGGCGACGTGTTCAGCGACTTCTTCGGTGGTCAGCGCGGTGGCCAGCGTGGCGGTGCCCAGCGTGGCAGCGACCTGCGCTACACCCTCGAGCTGGATCTCGAAGAGGCGGTTCGCGGCACGACCGTGACTATCCGCGTGCCGACCCTGGTCAACTGCAAGACCTGCGATGGCTCCGGTGCGAAGAAAGGCACCAGCCCCGTCACCTGCACCACCTGCGGCGGTATTGGGCAGGTGCGCATGCAGCAGGGCTTCTTCTCCGTCCAGCAGACCTGCCCGCGCTGCCACGGCACCGGCAAGATGATCAGTGACCCCTGCGGCAGTTGCCATGGCCAGGGGCGCGTGGAAGAGCACAAGACCCTGTCGGTGAAGGTGCCGGCCGGCGTGGACACTGGCGACCGTATCCGCCTGTCCGGCGAAGGCGAGGCGGGCGTGATGGGTGGGCCGCCCGGCGACCTGTACGTGGTGGTCAACGTGCGCGAGCACCCGATCTTCCAGCGTGACGGCAAGCACCTGTACTGCGAGGTACCGATCAGCTTCGCCGATGCGGCGCTGGGTGGTGAGCTGGAGGTTCCGACCCTGGACGGCCGCGTCAAGCTGAAGATCCCCGAGGCGACCCAGACCGGCAAGCTGTTCCGCCTGCGTGGCAAGGGTGTTGCGCCTGTGCGTGGCGGTGGTGCCGGTGACCTGATGTGCCGCGTGGTGGTCGAGACGCCGGTGAACCTGGACAAGCGCCAGCGGGAACTGCTGGAAGAGTTCCGCAAGAGCCTGCAGAGTGACGGCTCCCATTCGCCCAAGGCCAGCACTTGGTTTGAGGGCATGAAGCGCTTCTTTGGTGATCTTTGACGCAGGGCGCCAGGCGGCGCGCGGCAGGCTTGGCCTGTTCGTGCGCGGGGCCTGGCGCTTCTAGCTTGGAGCTTTGTTCGTTATGCGACGTATTGCAGTGATGGGCGCCGCCGGGCGCATGGGCAAGACCCTGATCGAAGCGGTCCAGCAGAACCCGGGGGCCGGCCTGACCGCCGCCATCGATCGGCCCGACAGCACCCTGGTGGGCGCGGATGCGGGCGAGTTGGCCGCCCTGGGGCGTATCGGCGTGCCCCTCTCGGGCGACCTGGCCAAGGTGGTGGACGAGTTCGATGTGCTGATCGACTTCACCCATCCGTCAGTGACCCTGAAGAATCTCGAGGTCTGCCGTCAGGCGGGCAAAGCCATGGTCATCGGTACCACCGGCTTCACTGCTGGGGATAAGGCGTTGCTGGCCGAGGCGGCCAAGCAGATCCCCATCGTCTTCGCTGCCAACTTCAGTGTTGGGGTGAATCTCTGTCTCAAGCTGCTGGACACCGCTGCGCGGGTGCTCGGCGACGAAGTGGACATCGAGATCATCGAGGCCCATCACCGCCACAAGGTGGATGCCCCCTCCGGCACCGCACTGCGCATGGGTGAGGTGGTGGCCGAGGCCCTGGGGCGCGACCTGTCGAAGGTGGCGGTCTATGGCCGTGAAGGCCAGACGGGCGCTCGCGAGCGTGAGACCATCGGTTTCGCCACCGTGCGTGCGGGCGATGTGGTTGGCGACCATACCGTCCTCTTCGCTGCCGATGGCGAGCGCGTCGAGATCACTCACAAAGCGTCTAGTCGCATGACCTTTGCTCGTGGCGCCGTGCGTGCCGCGATGTGGCTGGATGGTCAGGGAGCCGGCCTGTACGACATGCAGGATGTGCTGGGTCTGCGCTGATTATCGGTCGCGGAATGCAGTTTGGTGATGTCTTTCCTGTGGACCGAAATGACGCATTCCTGTAAGCTGCAGCTTTAGTGTGTCCACTAAAAGTTACGCAGAAATGGCTCAGATAAAAAAGCGGGGTGACGGTATCAACGTCATCCCGCTTTTTTACAATCTGCGTTTGCTTCAGCCTTAGATACGGGAGGTCTTCTTGACTAAGCCAGCCATACTCGCGCTTGCCGACGGCAGCATTTTCCGCGGCGAGTCCATCGGGGCCGACGGCCAGACCATCGGAGAGGTGGTGTTCAACACTGCCATGACCGGCTACCAGGAAATCCTCACCGATCCTTCCTACGCGCAGCAGATCGTCACCCTGACCTATCCCCACATCGGCAATACCGGCACCACGCCGGAAGATGCCGAGTCCGACCGCGTCTGGGCCGCTGGCCTTATCATCCGCGACCTGCCGCTGCTGGCCAGTAACTGGCGCAGCAAGCAGTCACTGCCGGAGTATCTGCAGGCGACCGGCACCGTTGCCATCGCTGGGCTGGATACTCGTCGCCTGACCCGCATCCTGCGTGAGAAGGGCTCCCAGAACGGCTGTATTCTGGTCGGCGCTGATGCCGCCGAGGAAAAGGCGCTGGAGCTGGCACGCGGCTTCCCGGGCTTGAAGGGCATGGACCTGGCCAAGGAAGTGACCTGCGATAAGCCGTATGAATGGCGCTCCAGTGTCTGGAACCTTGAAAGCGACAGCCATCCCGAGATCGTTGCCAGCGAGCTGCCTTATCACGTGGTGGCCTACGACTACGGCGTGAAGCTGAACATCCTGCGCATGCTCGTTGCGCGTGGTTGCCGCCTGACCGTGGTGCCGGCCAAGACTCCGGCCAAGGATGTGCTCGCCCTGAATCCGGATGGTGTCTTCCTGTCCAACGGCCCGGGTGACCCGGAGCCTTGCGACTACGCCATCGCTGCCATCAAGGAAATCCTAGAGACCGATATCCCGGTGTTCGGTATCTGCCTGGGGCACCAGTTGCTTGCCCTGGCTTCCGGTGCCCGCACCATGAAAATGGGTCACGGCCACCACGGCGCCAACCACCCTGTGCAGGACCTGGATTCCGGCGTGGTGATGATCACCAGCCAGAACCACGGCTTCGCCGTGGACGAGTCCAGCATGCCGGCCAACTTGCGTGCCACCCACAAGTCACTGTTCGACGGCACCCTGCAGGGCATCGAGCGCACCGACAAGGTCGCCTTCAGCTTCCAGGGGCACCCCGAAGCGAGCCCCGGTCCGCATGATGTGGCCCCGTTGTTCGATCGCTTCATCGAAGCCATGGCCAAGCGCCGCTGATCCTCGCCGACTGACCCAAGGATTCGAGTAAGACCATGCCAAAACGTACAGATATCAAAAGCATCCTGATCCTCGGCGCCGGCCCCATCGTCATCGGCCAGGCCTGTGAGTTCGACTACTCGGGCGCTCAGGCCTGCAAGGCCCTGAAGGAAGAAGGCTTCCGCGTCATCCTGGTGAACTCCAATCCGGCCACCATCATGACTGACCCGGCCATGGCCGACGCCACCTACATCGAGCCGATCAAGTGGCAGACCGTTGCCAAGATCATCGAGAAGGAGCGCCCTGACGCCCTCCTTCCCACCATGGGCGGCCAGACCGCGCTGAACTGCGCCCTGGACCTGGAGCGCCACGGCGTCCTGGAGAAATTCGGCGTCGAGATGATCGGTGCCAATGCCGACACCATCGACAAGGCCGAGGACCGTTCGCGCTTCGACAAGGCCATGAAGGACATCGGCCTGGCGTGTCCGCGCTCCGGTATCGCCCACAGCATGGAAGAGGCCTATGGCGTCCTCGAGATGGTCGGCTTCCCCTGCATCATCCGTCCGTCCTTCACCATGGGCGGCACTGGTGGCGGTATCGCCTACAACCGCGAAGAGTTCGAAGAGATCTGCGCCCGTGGTCTGGACCTGTCCCCGACCAACGAGCTGCTGATCGATGAGTCGCTGATCGGCTGGAAGGAATACGAGATGGAGGTTGTCCGCGACAAGAAGGACAACTGCATCATCGTCTGCTCCATCGAGAACTTCGACCCGATGGGCGTGCACACCGGCGATTCCATCACCGTTGCGCCTGCGCAGACCCTGACCGACAAGGAATATCAGATCCTGCGTAACGCCTCCCTGGCGGTGCTGCGCGAGATCGGCGTCGAGACCGGCGGTTCCAACGTGCAGTTCGGCATCTGCCCGAACACCGGGCGCATGGTCGTGATCGAGATGAACCCGCGCGTGTCCCGCTCCTCCGCCCTGGCCTCCAAGGCTACCGGCTTCCCGATCGCCAAGATCGCCGCCAAGCTGGCCGTCGGCTACACCCTGGATGAGCTGCAGAACGATATCACCGGCGGCCGTACCCCGGCGTCCTTCGAGCCTGCCATCGACTACGTGGTGACCAAGGTCCCGCGCTTCGCCTTCGAGAAGTTCCCCAAGGCGGATGCCCGCCTGACCACCCAGATGAAGTCCGTGGGCGAAGTGATGGCTATCGGCCGTACCTTCCAGGAGTCCATGCAGAAAGCCCTGCGTGGTCTGGAAGTCGGCGTTGCCGGCTTCGATCCCAAGTTGGACCTGGCCGACCCCGAGGCCGATAGCATCCTCAAGCGCGAGTTGACCGTGCCGGGCGCTGAGCGCATCTGGTACGTGGCCGATGCCTTCCGTGCCGGCAAGACCGTTGAGGAGGTGTTCGAGCTCACTCGCATCGACGAGTGGTTCCTGATCCAGATCGAAGACCTGGTGAAGGAAGAGCGCCAGGTGCAGACTCTCGGCCTGTCCGGGATCGACTACGAGCTGATGCGCCGCCTCAAGCGCAAGGGCTTTTCCGACGCGCGCCTCGCCAAGCTGCTGGGTGTCACCGAGAAGAACCTGCGGGCTCATCGTCACAAGCTGAAAGTGCTGCCGGTGTACAAGCGCGTCGACACCTGCGCTGCCGAATTCGCCACCGACACTGCCTACATGTACTCGACCTACGAGGAAGAGTGCGAGGCGAACCCGTCTGGTCGCGACAAGATCATGATCCTGGGTGGCGGCCCCAACCGCATCGGCCAGGGCATCGAGTTCGACTACTGCTGCGTACACGCCGCGCTGGCGATGCGCGAAGACGGCTACGAGACCATCATGGTCAACTGCAACCCGGAGACCGTCTCCACCGACTACGACACCTCGGATCGCTTGTATTTCGAGCCGGTGACCCTGGAGGACGTGCTGGAGATCGTCCGCGTCGAGCAGCCCAAGGGTGTCATCGTGCAGTACGGTGGCCAGACCCCGCTGAAGCTGTGCCGCGCCCTCGAAGAGGCCGGTGTGCCGATCATCGGTACCAGCCCGGATGCCATCGACCGTGCCGAAGACCGCGAGCGCTTCCAGCAGATGGTCCAGCGTCTCAACCTGCGCCAGCCGGCCAACGCCACGGCCCGCAGCGAAGACGAAGCCCTGGCCCTGTCCAAGGGTATCGGCTACCCGATGGTGGTGCGCCCGTCCTACGTACTGGGCGGCCGCGCGATGGAAATCGTCTATCAGGAAGAAGAACTCAAGCGCTACATGCGTGAGGCCGTGAAGGTCTCCAACGACAGTCCGGTGCTGCTGGATCGCTTCCTCAACTGCGCCATCGAGGTGGACGTGGATGCGGTGTGCGACGGCGAAACCGTCGTGATCGGCGCGATCATGCAGCACATCGAGCAGGCCGGCGTGCACTCCGGTGACTCCGCGTGCTCGCTGCCGCCTTACTCGTTGCCGAAGCACATCCAGGACGAGATCCGCGAGCAGGTCAAGAAGATGGCCCTGGAGCTGGGCGTCGTCGGCCTGATGAACGTGCAGATGGCCGTGCAGGGCGAGGACATCTACGTGATCGAGGTGAACCCGCGCGCGTCCCGTACCGTGCCGTTCGTCTCCAAGTGCATCGGCGAGTCCCTGGCCAAGGTGGCGGCGCGCGTCATGGCAGGCAAGAGCCTGGCTGAGGTCGGCTTCACCCAGGAGATCATTCCGCCGTTCTTCAGCGTCAAGGAGGCGGTGTTCCCCTTCGCCAAGTTCCCGGGCGTCGACCCGATCCTTGGTCCGGAAATGAAGTCCACTGGCGAGGTCATGGGCGTGGGTGATACCTTCGGCGAGGCCTTTGCCAAGGCCCAGCTTGGTGCCAGCGAGATCCTCCCGAACTCCGGTACTGCCTTCATCAGCGTGCGCGAAGACGACAAGGCCGAAGCCGTTGAAGTCGCTCGCGACCTGGTGGCGCTGGGTTTCGAGGTCGTGGCGACTGCCGGTACCGCGCGTGTCATCGAGGCCGCCGGTCTGCCGGTACGCCGGGTGAACAAGGTGACCGAAGGTCGGCCCCACGTGGTCGACATGATCAAGAACGACGAGGTCACCCTGATCATCAACACCACCGAGGGGCGTCAGTCCATTGCCGACTCCTACTCGATCCGTCGTAACGCCCTGCAGCACAAGATCTACTGCACCACCACCATCGCGGCGGGGCAGGCGGTCTGTGAGGCGCTCAAGTTCGGTTCCGAGAAGACCGTGCGCCGCTTGCAGGATCTCCATGCAGGAATCAACGCATGACCAAGTTTCCGATGACCATCCAGGGCGCTCAGGCCCTGGAAGACGAACTCAAGGCGCTCAAGATCGAGCGCCCGAAGATCAGCCAGGCCATTGCCGAGGCGCGTGAGCTGGGCGATCTCAAGGAGAACGCCGAGTACCATGCTGCCCGCGAGCAGCAGGGCCTGGCCGAGGCGCGCATCCGCGACATCGAAGCCAAGCTGTCCAATGCCCACATCATCGACATCACCACCATCCCCCACAGTGGCAAGGTGATATTCGGTGTGACCGTAGACATCGCCAACGTCGAGACGGATGAAACCGTGACCTACCAGATCGTTGGCGACGACGAGGCCGACATCAAACGTGGCAAGCTCTCGGTCAGTTCGCCCATCGCGCGAGCGCTGGTGGGCAAGGTCGAGGGTGATGTGGTGGTGGTGAAGACGCCCAGCGGCCTGGTCGAGTACGAGATCGTCGAGGTTCGCCATATCTGATCGGCGCTCGTCCCGTGCGGCTGTAGCCGGGTGGCAGTTGGCCCAGACATTATGGGTCGGCGGCCTCTGGCTGCTGCATTTCGTGGTTCTGCCTGCCCTGGAGCGGGTGGGATTCGCGCCGTTGTTGGTGGAAGAGTTGTCTCGCAGCCTTTCCCCGCTGTTGGTGGGGTTTGCAGCATTCTGTGGCGTGCTTCAGTTGGGGTTGCTGGTCTGGCTGGAGGGTGCACGGAGCGTGCGGCGGGATTCGCGAGGGCAGCTGCTGTTAGTCATCCTGCTGGCGGCGACGATCTTTCTGGTCGTCAGCTTCTGGAAAGCCGAGTTCGCTCGCTTGTTGGCATTCAGCTACATGGTGCTGACGCTGTGTGGTGCGTTACTGGTCGTACAGCCCGTGCCGGGCAGTGATCGCCGCAGGGCGCGCTAAATGGCGCCCCGTCGGCTTCAAGGCATCAAAGGCCGCTGAAGCGGCTGATGTTGGAGAGGTTGCGGTTGGGCTTGGGATTGCGGCGGTAGATCAGCGCCATCTTGCCGATGACCTGAACCAGTTCGCACTTGCCGGCTTCGCAAAGCTCGTCAATCAGTGCGCGCCGATCCTCGCGTTCGGTGATGCGGAACTGCACCTTGATCAGTTCGTGATCGTTGAGCGCACGATCCAGTTCGGCCAGGACCCCTTCGGTCAGGCCGTTCTCGGCCACGATCAATACCGGTTTCAGGTGGTGGCCGATAGATTTGTATTGCTTCTTGTGCTCCTGAGAGAGCGCCATAATCAGACCCCTGCGAAAAAAGGCTGCTAGTTTACCCGAGTGACTTCGGGGCGCACAGCCGAACACGAGGTATCCCGTGGCCCGTTCCAAGACTAGCCATCGTTGGCTGAAAGAACATTTCGATGACCCCTACGTCAAGATGGCGCAGAAGGATGGTTATCGCTCGCGTGCCAGTTACAAGCTGCTGGAGATTCAGGAGAAGGACCGTATTCTTCGGCCCGGCATGACCGTGGTCGACCTCGGCGCTGCGCCGGGCGGCTGGTCCCAGGTCACCAGTCGGGTGATCGGCGATCGCGGGCGGCTCATCGCATCGGACATCCTTGAAATGGACAGCATCCCGGACGTTACCTTCATTCAGGGAGACTTCACCGACGATGTGGTCTTTGCCCGGATCCTCGAGGCGATTGGCGAGCACCCGGTCGACCTTGTGATTTCCGACATGGCCCCCAATATGAGTGGTGTCAGGGCGGCCGATCAGCCGCGTGCCATGTACCTGTGCGAGCTGGCGCTCGATCTTGCGGCGCGAGTCCTGACGCCGGGCGGCGATTTCCTGATCAAGATATTCCAGGGTGAGGGATTCGACCTCTACCACAAGCAGGTCAAGGAAATGTTCGACAAGGTGCTGATGCGCAAACCGCTTTCGTCGCGTGATCGCTCCCGTGAGCAATACCTGCTCGCGCGCGGCTTCCGCGGGGAATAGACTGCGACAGGCAGGTGGTTCGCGGGTCTCATGGAGTGGGACCGCCGTCACGGCGAGCGCCAGGCATCATAAAGGGTTACAGACGGCGCCTGCCGGCCGGCAGGGGTTGTGGTGTAAGTTAGGCCGGTTGATAACCAGCCGTCATGCGGGGCACGTTCCGTGACGGAGCCTGCTCCAGAGGGTAGCTAATTGAACGACATGGCAAAGAACCTGATCCTGTGGCTGATCATCGCCGCCGTACTGGTCACGGTGATGAACAACTTCTCCAGCCCCAGCGAACCGCAGACGCTGAACTATTCCGACTTCATCCAGCAGGTGAAGGACGGCAAGGTCGAGCGCGTCACCGTCGATGGCTATGTCATCACCGGCAAGCGCAATGACGGCGATACCTTCAAGACCATCCGGCCTGCCATCCAGGACAACGGCCTGATTGGCGACCTGGTCAACAACAATGTGGTCATCGAGGGGCGTCAGCCCGAGCAGCAGAGCATCTGGACCCAGTTGCTCGTTGCCAGTTTCCCCATTCTTGTGATCATCGCGGTGTTCATGTTCTTCATGCGCCAGATGCAGGGCGGTGGCGGTGGCCGTGGCGGACCGATGAGCTTTGGCAAGAGCAAGGCTCGCCTGCTGTCCGAAGACCAGGTGAAGACCACCCTGGCCGACGTCGCGGGTTGCGACGAAGCGAAGGAAGAGGTCGGCGAGCTTGTCGAGTTCCTGCGTGACCCCGGCAAGTTCCAGCGTCTGGGCGGCCGTATTCCTCGTGGTGTGCTGATGGTCGGTCCGCCCGGTACCGGCAAGACTCTCCTCGCCAAGGCGATCGCGGGCGAGGCCAAGGTTCCGTTCTTCACCATTTCCGGTTCTGATTTCGTCGAGATGTTCGTCGGTGTAGGCGCATCTCGCGTGCGCGACATGTTCGACCAGGCGAAGAAGCACGCTCCCTGCATCATCTTCATCGACGAGATCGACGCTGTCGGCCGTCATCGTGGTGCCGGCCTGGGTGGCGGGCACGATGAGCGCGAGCAGACCCTCAACCAGTTGCTGGTGGAAATGGACGGCTTCGAAATGAACGACGGCATCATCGTGATCGCCGCTACCAACCGTCCGGATGTGCTCGACCCGGCGTTGCTCCGCCCGGGCCGCTTCGACCGTCAGGTGGTTGTGGGTCTGCCGGATATCCGCGGGCGCGAGCAAATCCTCAAGGTGCACATGCGCAAAGTGCCGGTTGGCGACGACGTAGAACCTGCCGTTATCGCCCGTGGTACACCGGGGTTTTCGGGTGCTGACCTGGCAAACCTGGTCAACGAAGCCTCGCTCTTCGCTGCGCGCGTGAACAAGCGCATCGTCGAGATGCGCGAGTTCGAGCTGGCCAAGGACAAGATCATGATGGGTGCCGAGCGCAAGACCATGGTCATGTCCGAGAAAGAGAAGCTCAACACTGCCTACCACGAGGCTGGCCACGCGATCGTAGGTCGCGTCGTTCCGGAGCATGATCCGGTCTACAAAGTGTCGATCATTCCGCGTGGTCGTGCGCTGGGCGTCACCATGTTCCTCCCGGAGGAGGACCGCTACAGCCTGTCGAAGCGCGCCTTGATCAGTCAGGTCTGTTCGCTGTTCGGCGGCAGGATTGCTGAGGAAATGACTCTGGGTTTCGACGGTGTGACCACTGGTGCGTCGAACGACATCATGCGTGCGACCCAGATTGCGCGGAATATGGTGACCAAGTGGGGGCTGTCCGAGAAGCTCGGTCCGTTGATGTATGCGGAAGAGGAAGGTGAGGTGTTCCTGGGGCGTAGCGCCGGCAGCCAGCACTCGAATGTGTCCGCGCAGACCGCACAGCTCATCGATCAGGAGGTGCGCAGCATCATTGATCACTGCTACGCCACCGCCAAGCAGATTCTGGTGGACAACCGCGACAAGCTCGACATGATGGCTGAAGCGTTGATGAAGTTCGAAACCATCGACGCCGACCAGATCGACGACATCATGGCGGGTCGCCAGCCACGCGAGCCCAAGGATTGGCAAGGTGGCTCCGGCACTCCCGGCAAGCCTGCCCCGCGTGACGAGGCACCTCGCTCGGAGAATCCGATCGGTGGGCCCGCTGGCGAACACTAAGGATTCTTGATGAGTTCCACGCAGTACCCGACCCGGTTGCCTTGCGGCAACCGGGTTCTTGATTTGGGGCGCCCGCATGTCATGGGCATCCTTAACGTAACCCCCGACTCCTTTTCCGATGGCGGTCGCTTCAGTCAGCGCGATGCCGCGCTGCGTCACGCCAGCGCCATGGTGGCGTCCGGGGCGACGCTCATCGATGTCGGTGGGGAGTCGACTCGGCCTGGCGCTCGCCCGGTCTCGCCTACCGAGGAGCTGGAGCGTGTCGCGCCAGTGGTCGAGGCGATTGCGCGCGAGCTGGATGTCATCATCTCCCTGGATACGTCCACCCCTGCCGTGATGCGGGAAGGCGCTAGGTTGGGCGCGGGCCTCATCAACGATGTGCGAGCCTTGCGCCGGGATGGAGCGCTGGATGCTGCCGCGGATAGTGGTCTTCCCGTGTGCCTGATGCACATGCGTGGAGAGCCCGGCAACATGCAAGATGCACCTGCCTACGACGATGTCGTCCGGGAGGTCGGTGAGTTCCTGCGGGAGCGCATGAGAGCCTGCAGCGAAGCCGGTATTCCCGAGGAGCGAATCGTGCTCGATCCCGGGTTCGGTTTTGCCAAGAGCCTCCAGCACAATCTCGTGCTGTTCCGTCATTTGGCTGAGCTGGGGCGTCTTGGTCGCCCCCTGTTGGTCGGTGTGTCGCGGAAGAGCATGATCGGTCAGGTGCTGGGGCGTGATGTCGACCAGCGCCTGTACGGCAGTCTTGGGCTGGCAGCCCTGGCCGTCTCAAAGGGTGCGTGCATCCTGAGGGTTCACGATGTGGCCGAGACGGTTGATGTCATCAGAATGATCGCCGCAGTCGAAGCGGCGGAGTAGGAATCGCGGAGCAGTAGATGAGCAGAAAGTACTTTGGCACCGACGGCATTCGTGGGCACGTTGGGCAATTCCCGATCACCCCGGATTTCATGCTCAAGCTCGGCTGGGCGGCGGGCATGGCGTTCCGCAAACAGGGCAAGTGCCGCATCCTCATCGGCAAGGACACGCGGATCTCCGGCTACATGTTCGAGTCCGCCCTGGAGGCTGGTCTCTCTGCCGCCGGTGCCGACGTGATGCTGCTGGGTCCCATGCCCACGCCAGCGATTGCCTACCTGACGCGCACCTTCCTGGCGGATGCGGGCATCGTGATCAGTGCATCCCACAATCCTCACGGTGACAACGGCATCAAGTTCTTCTCTGGCCAGGGCGTTAAGCTTTCTGACGAGATCGAGTTGATGATCGAGGAGCTGCTCGATCAGCCGATGCAGGTAGTGGAGTCGGCTAACCTCGGCAAGGTTTCCCGGATCAATGACGCAGCGGGGCGCTACATCGAGTTCTGCAAAAGTACGGTGCCGATGAGCACGGACCTGGGCGGCATGAAGATCGTCGTCGATTGTGCCCACGGCGCGACCTACAAGGTGGCGCCGAGTGTGTTCCGTGAGTTGGGAGGCAACGTTTCGGTGCTTGCGGCGCAGCCCAATGGCCTGAACATCAACGACAAATGCGGCTCTACCCACATGCAAGCCTTGCAGGCCGAGGTCGTGGCCCAGCATGCGGACATCGGTATTGCCTTCGATGGCGACGGCGACCGCGTGCTGATGGTCGACCACACGGGCGCCATCGTGGATGGGGATGAACTGCTGTACATCATTGCCCGCGATCTCCAGGAGCGGGGCAAGCTCAGCAATGATGGCGTTGTGGGTACGCTCATGACCAATCTTGGCCTTGAGCTGGCGCTTGCCGAGATGGGGATTCCCTTTACTCGTGCCAAGGTCGGTGATCGCTATGTGATTGCCGAGATGCACGAGCGTGGCTGGACACTGGGCGGGGAAAATTCCGGACACATCCTTTGCAGCTACTTCACCACCACCGGCGATGCCTTGATTGCGGCGTTGCAGGTGCTGCTGGCCCTGCAGCGCCGTGGCCAGTCGCTGGCGGAGGCTCGCCAGGGCATGCGCAAGTGCCCGCAGGTTCTTCTCAATGTCCGCTACAGCGGCGGAGGCCTGGATCCTGTCGAGCACCCAGCCGTTAAGGACGCTTGTGCCAGGGTCACCGAGCGCATGGCGGGGCGCGGGCGCGTACTGTTGCGCAAGTCCGGCACCGAGCCGCTGGTACGTGTGATGGTCGAAGGGGATGACGAAAAGCAGGTTCGCACTTACGCCGAGGAGCTCGTGAAGGTTGTTTCCGAGGTATGTGCTTGATTTCGCTTGCTAGTTGGAAAAACCTCGGATAACATCTGCGCCCACTTTGATCGACGAGGTACGGCATGCGTCGCCCTTTGGTAGCTGGTAACTGGAAAATGCACGGTACCCGCGCCAGCGTCGCAGAGCTGATCAAAGGTCTTCATCAGCAGGTTGTGCCGGCTGATGTCGATGTGGTGGTCATCCCGCCTTCCCTGTACATCGCCCAGGTTGCTCAAGCGCTCGATGGTGGCTCCATTTCCATCGGTGCCCAGGATTGCGCGATAGAGCCCATGCAGGCTGCCCTTACCGGTGAGATTGCTGCGGTTCAATTGGAAGATGCAGGTTGCAAGTGGGTCCTCGTTGGTCACTCCGAGCGTCGTTTGATTCTTGGTGAGCGTAATGATGTGGTGAGTCGCAAGTTTGCTGCGGCTCAGGCGTGCGGTCTGGTTCCGATTCTCTGTGTCGGTGAGACCCGCGAGCAGCGTGAGGCAGGCGAAACCCTGCGTGTGGTTGGTGAGCAGATTGGTAGCGTCATCGAGGAGCTGGGTGTTGGTGCCTTCTCTTCTGCGGTAATCGCGTATGAGCCTGTGTGGGCAATCGGTACCGGGTTGACTGCTTCTCCTGTTCAGGCGCAAGAAGTTCATGCTGCGATCCGTTCGCAATTGTCGGTCGAGAGTGTCGAGATAGCGGCGGGTGTAAGAATTCTGTACGGCGGCAGTGTGAAGGCTGCCAGTGCGGCTGAGTTGTTCGGGATGCCGGATATTGATGGGGGGCTTGTGGGTGGAGCCTCCCTGAATGCAGATGAGTTCGGTGCGATTTGTCGTGCCGCAGGAAGCTGACGAGATGCTTGAAACTGTCGTTATCGTGGTGCACCTGCTCGTCGCCATCGGCGTTGTGGTTCTGGTGTTGCTGCAACATGGTAAAGGCGCGGATGCAGGCGCTTCGTTTGGTGCAGGTGCTTCGGGTACTGTTTTCGGAAGCCAAGGTTCTGCTACCTTTCTGAGTCGCTTTACTGGTATACTCGCCGCGGTTTTTTTCATTACCAGTCTGGGGTTAGCATTCTTTGCTAAGCAAAAGGCTGAGGCTCTGAGTCACGTTGGTCTGCCGGATCCGGCCGCCATTGAGGTTCAGCAGCAAAAGCCGGCATCTGATGATGTGCCGGTGCTCGAAGAGCAGAAGCCCGCAGAATCTGCAGGTGACGTTCCGCAAGCTCCAGAGCAGAAGTAAGGCAAGTTTTGCCGAGGTGGTGGAATTGGTAGACACGCTACCTTGAGGTGGTAGTGGCCATAGGCTGTAGGGGTTCGAGTCCCCTCCTCGGTACCATGCAAGACAAGAAGGCCCGCAGTAGCGGGCTTTCTTGCTGGAGGAGTGTCAGGTTGACCGGGCTTCTGTCTGGTCGTATACTCCGGGCCCAGCTTTGACGCGGGGTGGAGCAGTCTGGTAGCTCGTCGGGCTCATAACCCGAAGGTCGTTGGTTCAAATCCAGCCCCCGCAACCAGTTCAAGCAGAGCCCCTTTTAAGGGGCTTTTTGCTAGCTGGATCACTTTGCCATCGGTTTCGGATGGCTTTCATGATGGGCGTTACGCCCATTTTTTATTTCTACGGCATGCGAGGGCAAACAGGTGTCGAGCAAGCTAGAACAGTTGCAGGCCTTGCTGGCCCCGGTGGTCGAGGCGCTCGGCTATCAATGCTGGGGTATCGAGTTCCTGTCGCAGGGGCGCCATTCGCTGCTGCGCGTCTACATCGATCATGAGAACGGTATCCTCATCGACGATTGCGAAAAGGTCAGTCGCCAGATCAGTGGTGTTCTCGATGTGGAGGACCCCATCTCCAGTGAGTACACCCTCGAGGTGTCCTCGCCCGGCATGGATCGTCCGTTGTTCAAGCTTGAGCAGTTCGCGGCCCATGCCGGAGAGCTCGTGAAAATCAAGTTGCGTTCTCCCTACGAGGGCCGGCGCAACTTCCAGGGTCTCCTCCGCGGGGTGGAGGAACAGGATGTGGTGGTTCTCGTCGAGGATCACGAGTACCTGTTGCCGATCGACCTGATCGACAAGGCCAACATTATTCCCCGTTTTGACTGAGACGCGGATCCCGCGGGTCCCAATGGATTGCGAAAGGCGAGGCGTACGATGAGCAAAGAAGTACTGCTGGTTGTAGAGTCGGTATCCAACGAGAAAGGGGTGCCGGCAGGTGTGATTTTCGAAGCCCTGGAGCTGGCACTGGCCACCGCTACCAAGAAACGCTTCGAGGACGAGGTTGACCTGCGTGTGTCCATCAACCGGCACACGGGTAGCTATGACACCTTCCGTCGCTGGGCGGTGGTGGACGACGAGAATTTCGAGGACCCGGCCATCCAGCTGACCCTCGACCAGGCCCAGGCCCGTGACGAAGACGCCAAGATCGGCGACGTCATCGAAGAGAAGATCGAATCCATCGAGTTCGGTCGTATCGCTGCCCAGACCGCCAAACAGGTCATCGTTCAGAAGGTGCGCGAGGCCGAGCGTGCACAGGTGGTCGAGGCCTACCGCGAGAGGCTGGGCGACATCATTTCCGGTACGGTCAAGAAGGTCACCCGTGACAACGTGATCGTTGACCTGGGCAACAACGCCGAGGCGCTGCTGGCTCGTGAGGACATCATCCCCCGTGAGACCTTCCGCGTCGGCGCCCGTGTCCGCGCCCTGCTGAAGGAAATCCGCACCGAGAACCGTGGTCCGCAACTGATCCTCTCGCGCACCGCGCCGCAGATGCTGATCGAGCTGTTCCGCATTGAAGTGCCGGAAATCGCCGAAGAGCTGATCGAAGTGATGGCCGCCTCCCGTGATCCAGGTTCGCGCGCCAAGATCGCTGTTCGCTCCAAGGACAAGCGCATCGACCCGCAGGGCGCCTGCATCGGCATGCGTGGCTCCCGCGTTCAGGCTGTTTCCGGCGAACTGGGCGGTGAGCGTGTCGATATCGTCCTGTGGGACGACAACCCCGCTCAGTTCGTCATCAACGCCATGGCTCCGGCCGAAGTGGCGGCGATCATCGTCGACGAAGATGCCCATGCCATGGACATCGCCGTTGCCGAAGACAACCTCGCCCAGGCCATCGGCCGTGGCGGCCAGAACGTTCGCCTGGCCAGCCAGCTGACCGGCTGGACCCTGAACGTGATGACCGAGGCGGACATCCAGGCCAAGCAGCAGGCCGAGACCGGCGACATCATGCAGTCCTTCGTCGATGAACTCGGCGTGGATGAAGAGCTGGCTCAGGTGCTGGTCGAGGAAGGTTTCACCAGCCTCGAAGAGATCGCCTACGTGCCCATGGAAGAGATGCTGAGCATCGATGGCTTCGACGAGGACATCGTCAACGAGCTGCGTGCCCGCGCCAAGGATCGCCTGCTGACCAAGGCGATCGCGACCGAAGAGAAGCTGGCCGATGCCCAGCCCGCCGAGGACCTGCTGGAACTCGAGGGCATGGACAAGGAACTGGCGGTCGAACTGGCGGTGCGTGGCGTAATCAATCGTGAAGACCTGGCCGAGCAGTCGATCGACGACCTGCTCGACATCGACGGCATGGACGAAGAGCGTGCCGGCAAGCTGATCATGGCCGCCCGAGCCCATTGGTTCGAGTAAGCAGTGCGGCCTGAGGAGAGAAGTGCATGACGCAAGTCACGGTGAAAGAACTGGCCAAGGTGGTCGATACACCGGTGGAGCGCCTGCTGCAGCAGATGCGTGAGGCAGGCCTGCCTCACAGCAGCGCCGACCAGGTGGTGACCGACAGTGAAAAACAGGCGCTGCTCGCGCACCTGAAGAGCAGCCATGGCGAGCGCCTGGAAGAGCCCCGCAAGATCACGCTGCAGCGCAAGACCACCACCACCCTGAAGGTGGCGGGCAGCAAGACCATCAGTGTCGAAGTGCGCAAGAAGAAGACCTACGTCAAGCGCAGCCCTGACGAGATCGAAGCAGAGAAGCAGCGCGAACTGGAAGAGCAGCGCGCCGCCGAAGAGGCCGCACGCGCCAAGGCCGAGGAAGAGGCCAAGCGCCGCGCCGAGGAAGAGGCCCGCCGTGAGGCTGACGCCCGTGCCAAGGACGCTGCTCGCAGCCCCGAGGCTTCGGCAGCAGTGGCTCCTGCTGCTGCTCCTGCAGGCCAGGCGGCTCCGGTTGCTGGCGCCGCGGCTCCTGCACCTGGCGCAGCGGGCGCTCGTCGCGAAGAGCCTCGCCGTCCGGAACGCGCCCGGGACGAAGACGACCGTCGCGACCGCAAGCAAGCCCAGCACCGTCCCTCCGCCAAGGAGAAGGAAAAGGTGCCGTCGCCGCGTATTGCTCCGCGCAGCACCGAGGAAGAGAGCGACAGCTACCGTCGCGGTGGCCGTGGCAAGTCCAAGCTCAAGAAGCGCAACCAGCACGGGTTCCAGAGCCCGACGGGGCCGATCGTGCGAGAAGTCAGCATCGGTGAGACCATCACCGTGGCAGAACTGGCGGCCCAGATGGCCGTCAAGGGCGCCGAAGTGGTCAAGTTCATGTTCAAGATGGGCAGTCCTGTAACCATCAACCAGGTGCTCGATCGCGAGACCGCGCAGTTGGTCGTCGAGGAGATGGGCCACAAGGTCAAGCTCGTCAACGAGAACGCCCTGGAAGACCAACTGGCCGAGTCGCTGAAGTACGAAGGCGAGTCGTTCTCCCGTGCACCGGTCGTGACCGTCATGGGGCACGTCGACCACGGCAAGACCTCGCTGCTCGACTACATCCGTCGTGCCAAAGTGGCGTCGGGCGAAGCCGGTGGCATCACCCAGCACATCGGTGCCTACCATGTGGAAACCCCGCGCGGCATGGTCACCTTCCTCGACACCCCCGGTCACGCCGCGTTCACCGCCATGCGGGCCCGTGGTGCCAAGGCTACTGACATCGTCATCCTCGTGGTGGCGGCTGATGACGGCGTGATGCCGCAGACCCAGGAAGCGGTTCAGCACGCGAAAGCCGCTGGCGTGCCGATCGTGGTTGCCATCAACAAGATGGACAAGCCGGAAGCCAACCCGGACAACATCAAGAACGGCCTGGCCGCGCTGGATGTGATCCCCGAGGAGTGGGGCGGCGACACCCAGTTCGTGCCCGTTTCGGCCAAAGCCGGTACCGGCGTCGACGAACTGCTGGAGGCTGTTCTGCTGCAGGCCGAGGTGCTCGAACTCACTGCCACCCCGTCCGCTCCCGGCCGGGGTGTCGTGGTCGAGTCCCGCCTGGACAAGGGCCGTGGCCCGGTGGCCACCCTGCTGGTCCAGGACGGTACCCTGCGTCAGGGCGACATGGTCCTGGTGGGCGTCAACTACGGCCGCGTTCGCGCCATGCTCGACGAGAACGGCAAGTCCATCAGGGAAGCTGGCCCGTCGATCCCCGTGGAAATCCTCGGTCTCGACGGCACCCCGGATGCGGGTGACGAAATGACCGTGGTGGCCGACGAGAAGAAAGCCCGCGAAGTGGCCCTGTTCCGTCAGGGCAAGTTCCGCGAGGTCAAGCTGGCTCGTCAGCACAGCTCGAAGCTGGAGAACATTTTCGAGACCATGGGGCAGGACGAGAAGAAGACCCTCAACATCGTGCTCAAGTCCGATGTGCGTGGTTCTCTGGAAGCCCTGCAGGGTGCCCTGTCCGACCTCGGCAACGACGAAGTCCAGGTACGTGTGGTCGGTGGCGGCGTCGGTGGTATCACCGAGTCCGATGCCAACCTGGCGCTGGCCTCCAATGCCGTGCTGTTCGGCTTCAACGTGCGTGCTGACGCCGGCGCGCGCAAGATCGTCGAGCAGGAAGGCATCGACCTGCGCTACTACAACGTCATCTACGACATCATCGAGGACGTCAAGAAGGCCCTCACCGGCATGCTCGGCAGCGATGTGCGCGAGAACATCCTGGGCACCGCCGAGGTGCGCGATGTGTTCCGTTCGCCGAAGTTCGGCGCCATCGCCGGCTGCATGGTCATCGAGGGTACTGTCCATCGGAACCGCCCGATCCGCGTACTGCGCGACGACGTGGTGATCTTCGAAGGCGAACTGGAATCCCTGCGCCGCTTCAAGGACGACGTGTCCGAAGTGCGGAACGGCATGGAGTGCGGTATCGGCGTGAAGAGCTACAACGACGTGAAGGTCGGCGACAAGATCGAGGTCTTCGAGAAGGTCCAGGTGGCCCGCTCGCTCTGAGTGGCCACTGACCAGAAGCTGGGAGCCGGGTGCTGCGCGGAGTGATTACGCCGCCAGTTCCAGCTCCCGGCTTTTTGGTTTTTGAGTGAGTACCGATTTATGCCAAAAGAATACAGCCGCACCCAGCGCATCGGTGACCAGATGCAGCGCGAACTGGCCCTGCTGATCCAGCGTGAGGTCAAGGACCCGCGCCTGGGCATGGTCACCATCACCGGCGTCGAAGTGGCGCGGGATCTCGGCCATGCCAAGATCTTCATCACCGTGATGGGCCAGGACGACAACGCCGAAGTCATCCGTCTCAACACCGAGATCCTCAATGACGCAGCGGGTTACCTGCGCATGCTGCTGGGCAAGTCCATGAAGCTGCGCACCGTGCCTCAACTGCACTTCCACTACGATGCCAGCATCCGTCGGGGCGCCGAGCTTTCCGCGCTGATCGAGCGTGCGGTGGCCGAAGACCGTCGGCATCAGGGTGATGAGGACTGACGGTGGCCCAGGTCAAGCGTATCCGCCGCGATGTGAGCGGCATCCTCATCCTCGACAAGCCCCGTGGCATGAGCTCCAACCAGGCCCTGCAGAAGGTCCGCTGGCTGCTCAATGCGGAGAAGGCCGGCCACACTGGCAGCCTCGATCCCCTGGCCACGGGCGTGTTGCCCCTGTGCTTCGGTGAAGCCACCAAGTTTTCCCAGTACCTCCTGGACGCCGACAAGGGCTACGAGACCGTTGCCCAACTGGGCGTCACCACCACCACCGGCGATGCCGAAGGCGAGGTGCTCGAACGGCGCGACGTGACCGTTGGTCGCGACGAGCTGGAGGCGGCCCTGGCGCGCTTCCGGGGTGAAATCCAGCAGGTGCCGCCGATGTACTCGGCCCTGAAGAAGGACGGGCAGCCCCTCTATAAGCTGGCTCGTGCCGGCGAAGTAGTGGAGCGCGAGGCGCGTTCTGTTACTATTGCGCGCCTGGAACTGCTGGCCCTCGATTCAACCAATGCCACGCTTTCCGTCAGTTGCAGCAAAGGCACCTACATTCGCACCCTGGTCGAGGACCTTGGCCAGGTGCTGGGGTGTGGTGGCCACGTCGCTGAACTGCGTCGCACCCAGGCCGGCCCCTTCAACCTGTCCCAGGCCATCAGCCTCGAGGAACTGGAGAAGGCCCACGCCGAAGGTGGCAACGAAGCGCTCGATCGCTTCCTGCTCCCCTCCGACAGTGGTCTGGAGCACTGGCCCCTGGTGCAACTGAGCGAACACAGTGCCTATTACTGGCTGCATGGGCAGCCGGTAAGGGCTCCCGAAGCGCCGAAGTTCGGCATGCTGAGGGTGCAGGATCATACCGGTCGCTTCATCGGTATCGGTGAAGTGAGCGATGACGGGCGCATAGCGCCACGTCGACTGATTCGGTCGGAATGACCGATTCGAGGGTGGCTGTTAATAGGCACGGTCACACCTCTTTTTAAAACACGGGATTCGTTCCCGGCCTATTACTCTCAGAGGAAGCCCATCATGGCACTGAGCGTTGCTGAGAAAGCCCAGATCGTTAACGAGTACAAGCAAGCTGAAGGCGATACCGGTTCTCCGGAAGTGCAGATCGCACTGCTGACCGCCAACATCAACAAGCTGCAGGATCACTTCAAGGCCAACGGCAAAGACCACCACTCCCGTCGTGGTCTGATCCGCATGGTTAACCAGCGTCGCAAGCTGCTGGACTACCTGAAGGGTAAGGACACCACTCGTTACAGCGCCCTGATCGGTCGTCTGGGTCTGCGTCGCTAAGACGCATTCGAGCTGGAAGCTGGAAGCCGGAAGCTGGAAGCAGGACATCGCGCTTGCTTCCAGCTTCTGGTTTCCAGCTTCAGGCTTTTTGAGGAAGACGGCGGGTCCGACTCCCGCGCCTTTCGCAGATTTCCCCCAAGGCAACAAAAGAGAAGGAAAACACCGTGAACCCGGTAATCAAGAAGTTCCAATTCGGTCAATCGACCGTCACCCTCGAGACTGGCCGTATCGCCCGTCAAGCCAGCGGCGCCGTTCTGGTCACCGTTGATAACGATGTCACCGTCCTGGTGACCGTGGTTGGTGCCAAGCAGGCCGACCCGGGCAAGGGTTTCTTCCCGCTGTCCGTGCACTACCAGGAAAAGACCTACGCCGCCGGGCGCATCCCTGGTGGTTTCTTCAAGCGTGAAGGCCGGCCCTCCGAGAAAGAGACCCTGACCTCCCGCCTGATCGACCGCCCGATCCGCCCGCTGTTCCCCGAAGGCTTCCTCAACGAAGTGCAGGTCATCTGCACCGTCGTCTCCACCAACAAGAAGACTGATCCGGACATCGCTTCCATGATCGGTACTTCCGCTGCCCTGGCCATCTCCGGCATCCCGTTCGCCGGCCCGATCGGCGCGGCTCGCGTGGCTTACCACGAGAGCACCGGCTACCTGCTGAACCCCAACTACGAGCAGCTCAAGGCCTCCAGCCTCGACATGGTCGTGGCCGGTACCCAGGACGCCGTGCTGATGGTCGAATCCGAAGCCGATGAGCTGACCGAAGACCAGATGCTGGGCGCCGTGCTGTTCGCCCACCAGGAATTCCAGGCCGTCATCAATGCCGTCAAGGAATTCGCCGCCGAAGCGGGCAAGCCGACCTGGAACTGGACCGCTCCCGCCGAGAACACCGCCCTGCTCAGCGCCATCAAGGCCGAGTTCGGCGAGGCCATCTCCCAGGCCTACACCATCACCATCAAGCAGGACCGCTACAACCGCCTCGACGAGCTGCGCGACCAGGTCGTCGCTCGCTTCGCTGGCGAGGAAGCCGGCCAGTTCCCGGTGGGTGAAGTGAAGGATGCCTTCGGCCTGCTGGAATACCGCACCGTTCGCGAGAACATCGTCAACGGCAAGCCGCGTATCGACGGCCGTGACACCCGCACCGTCCGCCCGCTGAAGATCGAAGTCGGCGTACTGGACAAGACCCACGGTTCCGCCCTGTTCACCCGTGGCGAAACCCAGGCCCTGGTCGTTGCCACCCTCGGCACCGCCCGTGACGCCCAACTGCTGGACACCCTGGAAGGCGAGCGCAAGGACGCCTTCATGCTGCACTACAACTTCCCGCCCTTCTCGGTGGGTGAGTGCGGTCGCATGGGCAGCGCCGGTCGCCGCGAAATCGGCCACGGCCGCCTGGCCCGTCGTGGCGTCGCCGCCATGCTGCCGAAAGGCGACGAGTTCCCCTACACCATTCGAGTGGTGTCCGAGATCACCGAATCCAACGGTTCCAGCTCCATGGCTTCGGTCTGCGGCGCCTCCCTGGCCCTGATGGACGCCGGTGTGCCGATGCGCGCTCCGGTGGCCGGTATCGCCATGGGCCTGGTGAAGGAAGGTGACAAGTTCGCCGTCCTGACCGACATCCTGGGTGACGAAGACCACCTGGGCGACATGGACTTCAAGGTGGCCGGTACTGCCAAGGGCGTCACCGCCCTGCAGATGGACATCAAGATCAACGGCATCACCGAAGAGATCATGGAGATCGCCCTGGAGCAGGCACTGGAAGCACGCCTGAACATCCTCGGCCAGATGAACCAGGTCATCGCCGAGTCCCGCAGCGAGCTGTCCGAAAACGCCCCGACCATGCTGGCCATGAAGATCGACTCGGACAAGATCCGCGACGTCATCGGCAAGGGCGGCGCCACCATCCGCGGCATCTGCGAAGAGACCAAGGCCTCCATCGACATCGAAGACGATGGCAGCGTGAAGATCTTCGGCGAGACCAAGGAAGCCGCCGAGGCCGCCAGGCAGCGCGTTCTGGCCATCACCGCAGAAGCGGAGATCGGCAAGGTCTACGTCGGCAAGGTCGAGCGCATCGTTGATTTCGGTGCCTTCGTCAACATCCTTCCCGGCAAGGATGGCCTGGTGCACATCTCGCAGATCAGCGACAAGCGCATCGACAAGGTCACCGACGTCCTGCAGGAAGGCCAGGAAGTGAAGGTCCTGGTGCTGGACGTGGACAACCGCGGCCGCATCAAGCTGTCCATGAAGGATGTCGAGGCTGCTGAAGCTTCCGGCGTCTGATAACCGGTCGGCTGTATGAAAGAGGGCCCCTTGCGGGCCCTCTTTCGTTTCTCGGAGAATGGCGCGCCGCCAGTCGCCCACAAGGATTCCAGGTCATGGAAAAGACCTACTGCAAGTACCACCAGGCCCAGCCTGCCACCTGGCACTGCCCGGCCTGCGAGCGTCACTTCGGTGACTGCTGCATCCCCCTCAATGCCGAACGCCCGGACGAATCCCCGGCCTGCCCGCTGTGCCGCGCCCAACTGCACTTCCTGGGCGCCGCCAACACCGCCCAGCCGTTCTGGGAGCGTATCCCGCAGTTCTTCCTCTACGGCCTGCAGACCGGCCCCCTGGCCTTTGCCGCCGTGCTCGGCCTGGCCAGCCTGTTCATGCCGCGCTCGATCATCCTCTGGGTCGCGCTGTTCAGCATCGCCACCAAGTACTTCCACAGCGTCATCGAAGCGGCCAGCGAAGGTTCCCGCGAGGCCCCCGGGCTGGCCACCGCCTTCGTCGGTGAGGGCTTCCTGCTGTTCATCAAGCAACTGGTGGTGTTCCTGGTGGCCTTCGCCGTGCTCTGGCTGGCTGCCGATTTCCACAGCGAGGCCCTGTTCTGGGCCGTGAACATCGGCCTCATGCTGCTGATGCCGGCGAGCATCATCCGCCTGGCCCTGAACAAGGAACTCGGTGCCGCGCTGAGCCCCGAACAGCTCGGCGATGTGATCAAGGCCATGGGCTGGCGCTACCTGATCCTCTGCGTGTTCCTGTTCATCCTCTGGCAGTCGCCCGGTTACGTCACCGTGCTACTGGCCCACGGCCTGCCGCGCGTGGTGCTGATGCCCATCGCCGCCTTCCTGTTCGGTTATTTCGGCGTGGTCATGTGCGCCATGATGGGCTACGCGGTGTTCCAGTATCAGGGTGCCCTGGGCTTCGCGATTGCAGAAGAGGGCGGGCATGAGGGGTACCCCGAGCCGGAGTGGCGCCGCCGCCGCGCCCTCGCCGAGGCCGAGGTGCGGGTGAAGGAGGGGCAGAGTGCCGCCGCGCTGGAGACCCTCACCGCGGCTCTGGAGCGGGACCCGAACGACCTGCGCCTGAACGAGCGCTTTCACCAACTGCTGTTCGGCCTCAACGAAACCGCCCGCTGCCTGCGCCACCTTGCCCACTACCTGCCCATCGCCGCCCGCGAGAACCCGGCGCTGGGGGCCACCGCGCTGCTCAATGCCCGCCGGCTGAAGGCGGACTACCTGCCGGAGGACCCGCAGGTCTGCGAGCGCATCGCTGCGGCCCTGGTGGATCGCCACAAGGCCAAGGAAGCCATCAGCCTGTTGCGCAACCTGCACCAGCGCTTCCCGGACTACCCCAACGTCCCCCGTGCCTATTTGCTGGCAGCCCGGGCTTTGGCCGAACAGCTCGGCCAGGTGGAGCAGGCCGGCAAGCTGCTCGCCTTCATCCGGGCCCGCTACCCGGCCACGCCGTTGCTCGGCGAAGTGACGGCGCTGGAGTCCACCCTGGCCCGCCTGGCGGGCTGAGCAGTCGTGCAAAGTGCACGCGCCGCTTGGCTGCATCCTGCAATCTGCAAGCCGAGCGGTGCTTTGACTTATTTTTAAGTAATTGATTTAAAAGGATTAATTTTGTTCTGCAAGGCTGGCACAGGCCTTGCGATACCTACAGTGACTGCAGACAGGACAAGGCTGCAGAACAGTGTGAGTAACAGGAGAATCCTCATGAAAAAGTCCTTCCACAGCGTCACCCTTGCCGCCGTAGCTGCCGCCGCCCTCAGCCTGCCCCTGGCCGGCAATGTCTTCGCCGCCCAGGCCGCCCCGATCCAACTGGCGGCCAACACCGTCGACAAGGCTGAAGAAGCCGTGTCCGACACCTGGATCACCAGCAAGGTGAAATCCAGCTTCCTGGCCGACAAGAACCTCAGCGCCCTGGACATCAAGGTCGAGACCAACAAAGGCGTGGTCGCCCTGTCCGGCGTGGTGGCCAGCGATGCCGAGCGTGACCTGGCCATCAGCACCGCCAAGTCCATCAAGGGCGTGACCGCTGTCGCTGCCGACGGCCTGAAGTCCGCTGAATGATTCCTGGCGCCGCCCTGCAGGGCGGCGCCCACCCGAGGAGGCAATGCCATGAACGCTGACATCATCAAAGGCAAGTGGAAGCAACTCAGCGGCCGCATCAAGGAGCGCTGGGGCAACCTGACCGATGACGACCTGGATATCGCCGAAGGCCACAGCGAATACCTGGTGGGCAAGCTCCAGGAGCGCTACGGCTGGAGCAAGGAGCGCGCGCAGGACGAGCTGCGTGACTTCAGCAGCCGCCTCTGAGCCTGATCCGTACACATCGATCCCCGCTTCGGCGGGGATCGTCGTTTCCGGGGTTCAGCGGGCCAGGTGAGCGCGGTAGAGGCCAAGCTGCCGGGTCTGCTCGGCGTCGGGGAAGGCCTTGTTGAGGAAGGCGGCCAGCTCCGCAACGCCCCGCAGATCCTGGCGTTGCCCCAGTTGCTTGGCCAGCGCCAGGGTCATCACCGGCAGTTGTGCAGGGGCCGGTGTCTGCCGGGCGATCACCCGCCACACCCCCAGGGCGGCCGGGCCTTCGCCCAGCTTGAGCAGTCGCTGCAGCAGGTTGGCCAGCACGGCCGGGTGTTGCAGCCACTGCTGTTCGGGAGTGCTGAGGTCCGTGGCCATCTGCAGCAGCAGGCCCCGTGCAGGCGTTGGGTCCGGCAGCGCGAAGACCTGTTTGAGCACGGCGCTGGCCAGAGGCTTGTCCTTGCGGGTGCGGGCAACCGGATAGAGGCGCTCCAGCAACGCCACCCGACCCGGGTAGCGGGCCAGCAGGTCCAGCCCGCGTTCTGGCACCTGGTCCAGGGCGAAACGCCCGATCAGGGCGTCCAGTGCGGCCAGTTCGCGCTTGAACGGTGCGTCCGGGTCTTCCTTGGCCAGGTACTGCTCGTCCACCTTCAACGCGCCGATGCGCCGGGGCAGCCAGGTGCCGAGGAAGCCTGAGGCGAGGCCCCCCAGGTGGGCGTAGTAGTTGACGTGGTCATTGGCCAGCAGCAGCCCGTAGAGTTCCTTGCCCATCCAGATGGGCAGGATCCACAGAGCGGGGGCCTTGAAGTAGCCCATCATCGGGCCGAGCCAGTAGAAGAAATTGATCCGCCGCAGGGCGTAGACGCCGATGTACATCCCCATCAGCCCCGCCACTGCGCCCGAGGCGCCGATACCGGGCACCCAGCCCGGGTCCATCGCCCACCACAGCAGGTGCGAGGCCAGGCCGCTGGCCAGGTACAGCCCCAGGTAGGCCGCGGCACCCAGCGCGCGCTCCAGGGCGAAGCCGCAGATGAACAGGAAGATCATGTTGCCCAGCAGGTGGTCGAAGCTGCCGTGGAGGAACATCGCCCCGAACAGCCCTTCCACCGTGAAGCGCTTGGGGATGAAGCCGAAGCGGTAGCTGCTCAGGCTGTTCCGCGCGGCCTCGGCGGGCGCCCGCGCGCGCTGCCAGGCCGGGTCGGCCTGGAAGGCGGCCGAACGGTGCAGTTCGTCTTCGAACTCCAGGTCCCGCAGGGCGTAGAGCGCCAGGTCGTGCCGGCGGGCGGAGTCGAGGGCGCGGCGTTCCTCCGGGTCCAGTTCATGGCGCTTGCTCAGGCTCTCGACGAACAGCGCGCGCTCGCGGTTGAGCAGGCCGGCGTCGAGATACGCCTGCACCGCCTCCTCGGAACGCGTCGCGTCGCCACCCTGGTAGACGAAGTAGATCAGGGCGTTGAGTACGACGAGGAACAGCGTGACGACCGGCGGGCGTTTCCAGTCCAGGGGGTGTTCGGCGGGGAGGATGACCAAGCGTGACGTCCTTGTCGCGTAGAGGGTTCAGTCGAGCGGGTCAGTCCCGCTTGCTCTCGACAGTGCTGAGGCGGCCGCCGACGAAGTCGAGGTAGTAGTACATGCCGTTCACAGGGCCATAGACCCACTCTTCCACTTGCATTTCCTGGCGGCCACTGCGCGTTTCGGAGTAGCCGATGAGGTTGCGCGAAGCGGGCTCGCCGCACTTGCGCAGCACCTCCACGGCGCGGTCGCCTTCGCTGACCAGGGCGCTGCCGCAGCGGAAGGTCGCTGCCGAGGCATCGAGGCTCGCCACGGCGAAGGGCAGGGCGAGCAGGGGGAGCAGACGTCGAATCATGGTTGGGCATCCTGTCCGGTTGAAAAAGGCGGCAGAGCCTAGCACTGCCGGTTCTGGGCTGTCAGTCGCCGCGCTTGCTCTCGATCTTGCGCAGCTTGTTCCCCTCGAAACGCAGGAACTGGTACATGCCGTTGCGCGGCCCGTAGACCCATTCCTCCACCAGCACTTCGCTCTCCTGGCCGTAGCGGTCCACCACGTTGCGGTAGCCGAGGCTGTTGCGGCTGGCGGGGTCGCCGCACTTGCGCAGGACCTGGGTGGTGCTGTCCTCCAGGCTGATCAGCCCGCCGTTGCCGCAGCGGAGGGTGGAGGAGGCGTTGGCATGGGCTGCGCTCAGCAGCAGAAGGGGCAGGGCAAGCAGGTATCGGGCTTTCACGAAGGGTTCCATCCAGTTGAACGGGGTCCAGCCTACGCCGCCCTTGTGCGTCTGTCAGCAGGGCGGCGTGTGCGGAGGGTCACGCCTGGCTGTTGGACTGCGCAGGCGGCACCGAATTCCGCGTCATTCGGTGCCCAGATGCAGGGGCGTGTCCACGCGGCCATCCTGGCCGGCTTCACCGAGGCTGACGTCGAGCAGGTAGACCCGCTCGTCCTGCAGGCCGCCACGGTCCACCAGGTAGGCCTTGATCGCCGCTGCACGGGCCTGGGCCAGTTGACGCAGCAGCAGTTCGCTCTGGGCCCAGGAACCGATCACCGCTTCGCGCATCTTTGCCGTGCGCTCGTCGCTGTCCAACTGGGCCCATTCGGCCGGTGGCTGCTGCTTGAGGCGGGTGCGGTAGATGCCTTCGAGCATCGGCGGCTTCTCGCTGTCCGGCACTTCCATCAGTGAGGCGTCGGCGGGGACCTTGTCGCCGCGGCGCTGGGCGATCTTGTAGTAGGTGCGCTGGTACTCGCGCTCCAGTCGGGCAGCGGCCAGCAGCGGCCCGTCCACGGCGGTGGCGCTCATGCCTTCGATCTCCAGGCGCAGGGCGGGGCGCTCCTGCAGGGCCTGGGCCAGGGTGCTCAGGCCCTTCTGCGCGTCGGCGGAAAGCTCGTCGCTACCCGCATCGAAAGGCACGTTGCTGAGGTCGTGTTCGCCACCGCCGGAGACCAGCCCGGCGACGAACTTGAAGGGGGCCTGGGCGGCGCGCAGCACCAGGTTGCGCAGGGTCTGCCAGACGATGGGGGCGACGCTGAACTGCGGGTCGTTGAGGTTGCCGGCCACCGGCAGCTGGATGTCGATCTTGCCTTCAGTGTCTTTCAGCAGGGCCACCGCCAGGCGGATCGGCAGGTCCACCGCATCGGGGCTGTCGACCCGCTCGCCGAGCTGCAGGTTTTCCAGCACCAGGTGGTTGTCGGCCTTCAGCTGGCCCTTCTCGATCTGGTAGTGCAGGTCCAGGTTGAGGCGGCCCTTGCGGATGCGGTAGCCGGCGAACTTGCCGGAGTAGGGGGTCAGGGTGGTCAGCTCGACGCGCTTGAAGCTGGTGGCGATGTCCAGGGAGTCCAGTGGGTCGAAGGGGGTCAGCGCGCCCTTGATGGTCACCGGCGCGTAGCGATCCACCTTGCCGTCGATGCTCATCTTGGCGGGGGTGCGGGTACGGGTGTCGAGGGTGCTGATCTCGCCGTTGAGTTGCTGGATGGCGGTGGCGAAGTTGGGGGTCAGGCTGAAGTCGGCGAAGTTGGCCGAGCCGTTGCTGATGCTCACGGCGCCGATGTGGATGTCCAGCGGCTTGCCGGCCGCCTCGGCCTTGGCCTTGGGATCGGCAGGCTGCTTGATCACCAGGTCGCTGACGTTGGTGGTGAGGTCCTCGTTGATGACGAAGCGCGCATAGGGCTGGCTGATGCCCACCTTGGCGATGCTCAGGCTGCTGCCGTGGCGGTAGTCGAGGTCCTCCACCAGCAGTTGCTGCCACTTTACGAAGTCGCGCTGCTTGAGGGTGTCCAGGGTGTGCAACTGGTTGACCAGGGCACGTCCGGTGATGGACAGAGCCAGCGGCTCGGTGCCGGTGAGGGCGACGTCCAGGTTGCTGTCGAGCATGCCGCTGCGCAGTTCCAGGCGGACAAAGGGGGCCAGGTAGGCCTGGGCCACCCGCAGGTCGATGTCGCGGCTCTCCACCTTCAGCTTGGCGGTGGTCGGGGTCAGTTGCACCTGGCCTTCGGCCTTGAGCTTGCCCTGCTTGCCGATGCCGGTGTCCAGAGCCAGTTGGAAGGGCGACTGGCCCAGGCTGTCGAAGTCTTTGAGGTCGAGGTTGAGCGGGCCGACGTCGATCTGCACGGCGTCTTTCTGTGCGCGGTCGGCGAGGTGGACCTTGTAGCCGCGCAGCTGGGTGTCACGCAGGAGCACCTGCCAGGGCTTGGCAGGCGCAGCGGCAGGGGCCGGCATGGCCGCCGCGTCGGCCGGTTTCGCGTCCG
Source organism: Pseudomonas sp. 1D4 (assembly GCF_001728925.1). Classification (NCBI taxonomy): domain Bacteria; kingdom Pseudomonadati; phylum Pseudomonadota; class Gammaproteobacteria; order Pseudomonadales; family Pseudomonadaceae; genus Pseudomonas; species Pseudomonas sp. 1D4. Next base: position 2,459 of record NZ_LXJQ01000018.1, on the reverse strand, counting down.
GGGTGGCAGGGGATTTCGTCGGGGCCTTGGCTTCGCTGGCGAACAGCTTCTGCCAGTCGAGCTGGCCGTCGGCCTCGCGGGCGGCCCAGGTCTCCAGGTTCTGGCTGCGGATCTTGCCGACCACCACCTGCTGCTTGGCCAGGTCCAGTGCGCTGCCGCTGACTTCCAGGCTTTCCAGGTTCACCAGCGGTCGGCCATCCGGCGCCTTGATGGCGAAGGGCGCCACCTTGATGGCTGTCTGCTCCAGCTTCAGTGCGGTGCCTTCGGCCAGGCTCAGGTGGTAGCGGGTGGACAGGCTGACGGTGCCCTTGTCCAGCACCAGCGGCACCGCGTCCCGCACGTAGGGCCAGAAGCCCTTCATGTTGCCGTCGGTGACTGCCAGTTCGCCTTCCGAGGTCAGCGGCAGCAGACTCAGGCTGCCCTTCCAGTCGATGCGCCCGCCGTAGGGCCCGGTGGCCACCAGCAGCATGTCGGCGTTGTCGTCGCGCAAGGTGCTGAGGTTCTTCAGTTCCAAGTCGAGGGCGTCGTAGACGAATTCGATGGGCTCGCTCGGGCGCAGGTCCTGGAAGCGCACGCCGCCCTTGACCAGGCGGATGCTGTCGATGCGCACCGGGAACGGATCGCCGGCAGGCGGTTCGTCGGCCTTGGGCTCGCTGGGGGGCAACTGGAACAGCTGGGTCAGGTTCAGCGTGCCGTCCTTGGCGAAGAGCACCTCGGTGGTGGGCTTGTCGAGATCGACGGCGGCCAGGTGCAGGGCGCCGGTCCAGAGGCTGTCCAGTTCCAGGTTGACGTACAGACGCTTGAAGCCCACCTGGCGCTTGTCGGGCTCGCCGATCCCGAGGCCCCAGAGGGTCAGTTCGAGGCTGAAGGGGTTGAGCTGCAGCCGCTCCAGGTGTGCCGGAACCTTGGCATAGGTGGCCAACTGCTGGTTGACGACGCGCAGGGCGATTCCCGGGAGGATCAGGAAGCCGAGCAGGGCGTAGAAGGCGAGGACGATCAGCAAGGCGCACGTGGCGCGTTTCAATCCTTTGTACATGGTGCGGCGTCGACTATCCCGGCGGAGGTGGGTTGGAGTATGGCACGCCCTTAAGGTTCCGACAGACGGCACCGATTGGAATCGTCGGCAGCTTCTCGGTTCAGAAACGCAGCACCAGGGTCTTCAGCGGCGGGCGCCCGTCCTGGGAGGGGAAGTCGGCGGCCGGCAGCAGCTGCTCGCAGTCGCGCACCGGGCGCCCGAGCTTGCTGGCGCAGCGCAGCACCTGGTCGCGCCATTCCTCGATCCCCACCTTCGCCAGGTTGTTGCAGCACACCAGCACGCCGTCGTCCGCCGTGACCATCAGGGCGGGCTTGAGCAGGCTCTGGTAGTCGCGCAGCAGGTCGACGGTGCCGAAGGCGCTCTTGGCCCAGGCTGGCGGGTCAAGGAACACCAGATCGAAGCGGTGTGCCTCCAGGCGCGGGTAGCTGGGCAGGCGCTGCCCGTGGCGCCGGGCGATGGGCAGGCCGGCCAGTTGGCGGATGGCCGGGAAGTAATCCGATTGCACGAACTGCATGGGCACCAGGCCGGGGTTGAGGGCGGCGTTCTCCCGGCCCACGGCCAGGTTGCCTTCGGCGAAGTCCAGGTTGCACACCTCGCGGGCGCCCCCGGCAGCGGCGGCCAGGCCGACCCCGCAGGTGTAGGCGAACAGGTTGAGCACCGACTTGCCGGCGCTGTTGGCCTTCACCCAGCCCCGGGCGTTGCGCAGGTCGAGGAACAGCAGCGGGTCCTGGCCGGGGTGACGGCCACGCACCCGGTAAGCCAGGCCCCATTCATGACCGACCTGGTCTGCCAGGGCCGCGTCGTCGGCCAGGTACACCGGGTCGCTGCGGTCGACGCGGGAGTTGCTGCCGGAGCGGTCGTTGTAGACCGGCAGCAGCGCCTCGCCCAGGTGGGCGTTGACCGTCTCGATCAGTGCCAGCAGGGCGTCGCGCTGCAGGGGCTGATGGAAGCTCTGCACCAACAACTGGGGGCCGTAGCGGTCCACGGTGAGGCCGGGGGCGCCTTCCTGGCTGCCGTGGAACAGCCGGTAGCAGTCGGTGCCCTGTGCTTTCAGTTCGGCCAGCAGCGGTTGGCGGGCGTCGAGGGCGGCGCGCAGCGCCGGGAGGAGAACGGAGGGCATGCGCGGCGTCTCGTGTAAGGGGCGCGCAGTTTAGCAAAAGGCGTGAGGACGTCGCGTTGGCGATGGGGCCCAGGGAGGGCGAAGCCGCTCCCTGGGGAGCGGCTTCGAGGGCATCAGCGCTCGATGGCCAGGGCCACGCCCTGGCCGCCGCCGATGCACAGGGTGGCGAGGCCTTTCCGGGCGTCGCGCTTGACCATCTCATGCAGCAGGGTCACCAGCACCCGGCAGCCGGAAGCGCCGATGGGGTGGCCGAGGGCGATGGCACCGCCGTTGACGTTGACCTTGGTCGCATCCCAACCCAGT